>DATAUH010000207.1:0-3568 GCA_036268375.1 Bryobacteraceae bacterium
GGCCCCAAAATCCGCACCGGCAAATTGGTGGACAAGAAGCCCGTACAGCTCACCACCGGGCAATCGCTCACCATCACGCCGCGCGACATCCTTGGCACGGCCACGCTTATCGGCACCACCTTTGCCACGCTCGCGGAAAATCTCACACCCGGCGCGCGCATCCTGCTCTCTGACGGCCTCATCGAGCTGCGCGTCACCGCGATCCGCGGCGACGATGTTGAATGTACGGTGATCAACGGCGGCATGCTGGGCGAGAACAATGGCATCAATCTGCCGGGCATCTTCGTAAAGACGCCCTCGCTCACCGAGAAGGACGAGATCGACCTGAAGTTCTGCATCGATAACGATGTCGATGCCGTCGCCGTCTCCTTCGTCCGAACTGCGGACGATGTCCGCTACACCCGTGATCGCGCCCGCGCTCTCGGCGGCGACGTCTGGCTCATCGCGAAGCTCGAAAAGCCGCAGGCCATCGAGCATCTCGAAGGCATCCTCGAAATTGCCGATGGCGTCATGGTCGCGCGTGGTGACCTGGGCGTTGAGGTGCCTCCGGAAAAGGTTCCCGCGCTGCAGAAACACGTCATCCGCCGCGCCGGCGAATACCGCAAGCCCGTCATCACCGCCACCCAGATGCTCGAGTCGATGATCGAAAATCCGCGCCCCACGCGCGCTGAAGCATCGGATGTGGCCAACGCCGTCTATGACGGCACCGACGCCGTCATGCTCTCCGCCGAATCCGCCGCCGGCAAGTATCCCGTCGAAGCGGTCAAGATGATGGACCGCATCGTCGTCGAAAGCGAAGCCGTCATGGTCGCCGATCCCTCCACCTATCGCCGCCGCTCCGCGCATGTGCGGCTCTCCATCTCGGAGACTATCTGCGAGTCCATGGCCCATGCCGCCGAAGACCTTGACATCGGCGCCATCGCCGTCTTTACCGAGACCGGCACCACCGCGCGCCAACTCTCCAAGTGGCGTCCCAAGCCGCCCATCTACGCGCTCTCCAGCGTGCCCAAGGTCATCCGCCGTATGAACCTGCTGTGGGGCGTGCACCCTCTCGCATGCGCCAAGATGTCCACCACGGAATCGATGGTGGAAGAAGCGGAAGACGTTCTCAAGAAAGGCGGCTATGTCAAGCCGCAGGAGATCCTCGGCATCGTCGCCGGCACCCGCACCTTGACCGGCTCCACCAACTTCTTGCGCCTGCACGTCCTCGGCGACCGCGCTCCCGGCCATCACGACGAAAGCGAAGCGCACACACTGACTACGGCGTAAGGGCTGCCGACAGAGGCATCGCGCCCAAAATTACCGATATCTAGGTATCTTCCGAAGAGGCCGGCGAGCGTAATTGACCTTGCCAGGGATAGTGTGGACCACATAGCTTTCTCAAATGGTGACCCTGGATAAACGAGGCCGCTATCAGGCTTCGCGCGCTTTTTGGGCGCTACTCTTCTTAATCTTGCTTGGGATACTTGCTACTGTTCTGTGGCGCATCGCTGCCGGGACGTATCCCGGAACAAATCCAGAACCCATTGAAGTTACGAAGGTCAGTAACTCGAACGCTCCCACCGGGAGTCAACTTTCCGTGGCTCTCCTACCCCCGGTAAATCGTGTGTATCGGAACAAGCCTCTTAAAATCCTGCTGTTGTTTATGAACAACGGAAAGGACGTCATCTCAATTGAACACTTCAGTTTGGCTGGATGTTTAACCGCTGCCGGATGGAAGGCCATCGCTATCCAGCCTCACGATTCAACAGAAGTCCACCTCAACATCAATGCGAGCCGCTGCAAATATGGAAAGGTGCCGCTGCAAATGAGCGTTGCATGGAGGTGTCAGGACGGGAAGTGCATACCTGGCAGAGAATTTCTTGCGAGCTCTCCGATCCTGGTTACTTCGGTTAGAAGAGAGACGGCAAGAAAAGCGCTGAGAATCGCGTTCGCGCTTCTTCACGACTTGACTTGGCCTTTGGTGCTCGCGTTGCTGGGCTATCTCTTCCAGGCAACGATGGCGAAGCGCGGCGAACGCTCGCAAATACTGAATGTTCTGCTCCCCGAATATGCCGGTATGGTTCAAATGCATTACCTGCCGATCGCTCGCCGTATACAAACTGTATTGGAACAAGCGAAGAAATTAGAGCAGGCAAAGGCTCCCGTGGACTCTCGGGGTCTGGAAGTTAGGACGAAGCGAATCATAGGCAGCATCTTGCTCTTGCGCAGAGTCACGCTTGCACTGGTGCTGAAGAAGGGAGGAATTTACTTTCGCAGCAGGCTGGCAGAGAATCTTTACTTTGCCTGTTATAGCCCGTTTCGCAAAAAGTTCGAGGAATGCATGGGCGAGGACTTAGCAGATAAGTATGCGTTGAAATTGAAAGTCAACGACACACTCGAGCAGGCGATGGACCGAGTCTTTCCGATCGGCCCATTGGATCAGACTCATGCGGATGCCGAAAAGAGAACTACAGATTGGATCGCTGACTCGAACGGGCTCTCAGCAGACTTTAAGGAGCATCGCAACCTGCTTCGGCTCTGTTTAGCGGTACTTTCGTTTGAGTGCGATCGACCCTTTTACCAAACGGATGAGAAGGGCACCGTCAACAAGACTGCGTGGTATTTTGACGCTCCCGTGCTCGAATTCACCCAAGAGATGTACGATATCCCTGTCGGGTTACGCAACGAAATTGTCACTCAAATTCGCAAGTATTTGGACGGCCTGCCCCGCGAATGCAAGCGTGATGTCAAGCGTCCACGCGCTTGAGGGTAAGTCCGCAAGCTGTCGGTCGAAAGACTCGGGAGTCCATTACTGCATCGGCTTCACACGCATGATCAATCCTCCGGCTGCATTTGACTATTCAGTATAGCGCATCGACGGGATGAATGGTGTGATGGCCATAAATAGCTCATTTTAATTAGGTTATGGTCTGGCCCGCCTACGAGCCCTGTCTGCGACGTCCTAAAGGATCCGGGAGCCGCCCTTTTAAAATGGGGAGGCCGACCGTACTCATGATCCCCTTACATCGACCGCGAAGGAGTAGCCCGCCGCCTCACCTACTTCATCTGCGCCCTTGTTCCTTCTTGCTCGCTACGCGTCGGCGAGCATGATCGCGCCGAGCGAGGGCGATGATCGCCTTCTCCGCCGGCGCAGTTTGACAAGCGTTTTCCGCCTCACGCAAACGCGCAGCACCCGAAAACGTCATCATGAGATGTGACAATATCCGGGTCGAAAAGATCACGGAATCGCACCGTGCAGATGAGCCTTTCGTGCATGCCATGGTCTCTATCCTGCTGGCTCGTCGGGAAATTAACGCCCCAGAAATCAGTCTCATGCTCACCGAAAGCGATGACAATTCCGTGACCACGCCATGACAACTACTTGCATGTCGCGCTCCTAGCATCCTCCTCAGGCCATCGTCTGGCCTGGATCCAAGGAGGAGTCAATATGGAAGATGAAACGCAGCTCGGCCAGCGTCCCGCGGGGCGCCGGTCGTTCTTGAAGGGCGGCCTGCTCGCTGGCGGCGCGCTCGTCACAGCTGGTCTATTGGGTACTGCAAAACCCGCCGTCGCCCAATCGGACGAT
>DATAUH010000208.1:0-2717 GCA_036268375.1 Bryobacteraceae bacterium
GCGATGTCGGCGAGGCCGTAACGGCGCTCCTGGGGCAGCCACCACTTTTCGATGCCTTCGATGGTGTCGCGGGCGTCGAGGTGCGCGATCAAATAACGAAGGATATCCAGTTCGGCCTGCAGCACCGCCTGCATGTTGTGAGGTCCGGCAAGGGTAGTTGCACGCACGGCGCCAAGCGGTAGATTGCTGAAAGCAAGGCGGAACTGGGGACTGGTGCGGCGCCTATGCCGCAGCTCCGAAGAATTAAGGCGGAATTTGAAAAACGAACTCGGCCGAGTCATGTTGGCTATCGCTGGTTGAAAAAACGAACTCGCGGTACACGTTTGGGGTGATTTACCGGATAGACGAAGGCGCTTTTGGCCGATCCGGGTTTGAGCAGATCGAAAAAACGAACTGCGGGCGGTTTGGCTGCGTTTCGCCGGTTACTTGAAAAAACGAACCCAAGACCTGGAGGCGGAGCGACGTTCGAGTTGAAAAAACGAACTCGGCATCGGACCTTGGCCGTCCGCAGATCAACTTTTGAAAAAACGAACCCAAAATAGCTGTCAACTCGCTCCAATCGCGCGAGCAAGGGTACCTCACGAGGATCGGAGCGGAAGAGACACTTCCCGGTGGTGCGGCGATGGTGGTATTCGGTTGTCAAAGAACTATGGCGACCTTACTCCTGGTGCACGCGGCGAGTGAGATCGGTTCCCGGGAGAGGCTTCGCTGGAGACACGGGACGGCCTCTACTTCCAATGTGAACTACGGAGTTGTAAAAGGCAGGGCCGTTCCGATGTAAACGGTTGATGCGGAGGAGAATATTTTGTTGTGAGTGGTCGGCGGAGGGCGTTGCCGCGGCGGCGGGTGGGGGCTCTAAGCGCCGGAGATGCCGTGGCGTCGCAGGAGGCGTTGGAAGGTGCGGCGGTCTTTGCCGGCGGCTTCGGCGGCGTGGGTGACATTGCCGTTGTGGCGCGAAAGCATGGACGAGAGGTAGTGGCGCTCGAAGGCGTAGACGGCGTCGGCGATGGGGATGGACGCGTCCACGGGCCCGGCGGCGGAGAGCGCGCAGGAGTTCGGAAGATCGATCGAGTAGGCGTCCAGGATAGCTCCGTCGGAGAGGACGAAGGCGCGCTGGATAACCGATTCGAGCTCGCGGATGTTGCCGGGCCACGCATAGTCCACTAAGCGGCGGATGGCTTCAGGGGAAAGACGCGGGGCGGGGCGTGCACACTCCTTGGCGAAGCGGGAGAGGAAGTGGCGGGCGAGCATGGGGATGTCGTCGCGGCGTTCGGCGAGGGTGGGCAAGGGGAGCGCGAGGACGTTGAGGCGGTAGTAGAGGTCGGCCCGAAATTCGCGGGCGGCAACACGTTCGATGAGAGCGGCGTTAGAGGCGGAGATGATGCGGACGTCGGCGCGGACGGCGCGTTGGGAGCCGAGGGGGCGGTATTCGCGCTCCTGAATGACGCGCAGCAGTTTGGCTTGACTGGCGAAGCTTAGGGAATCCACCTCATCGAGGAAGAGAGAGCCGTGTTCGGCGACGGCGAGCAGGCCGGCGCCAGCGGTGGAGGCATCGGTGTAGGCGCCTTTGGCGTGACCGAAGAGTTCGTTTTCAAAGAGAGTGTCGGGGAGGGCGGCGCAATTGAGTGGGACGAAGGGGCGGGCGTGGCGGGCGCTGGCGTAGTGAATGGCGCGGGCGAAGAGTTCTTTGCCGGTGCCGGTTTCGCCGGTGATGAGCACGTTGGCTTCGGAGGCGCCGAGCCGGGGGACCTTTTTGATGGCATCGCGAAGGGGCGTGCTTTCGCCGATAACGACCTCCATGCGGCACCTGGCGCGGATTTCGCGGATGGATTCGTCGTCGCGGCGGGAGAGGGTGCGGTCGGGCTCGGCGGCGGAGAGGCGCGACATGCGGAGGCGGAGTTCGCCGGGCTGAAAGGGAAGGATGACGAAATCGTCGGCGCCTTCGGGAAGGGGTTGACGGGCCGCGGGAGGCGAGACGAGGAGGACGGGAATGGCGGGGTGAAAGTTACGAATTTCGCGGATGGAGGAACAGGCGGCGGGGTGTTCGGACGCGTCGACGACGGCGAGGTTGGGGAGTTGCGAGGCGGCGGCGATGCGGTGGCGGCGCATCGGGGTGACGATGATGTCCGGGCATTCGGTGCGAATGCGAGGGGCGAGGCCGTCGCAATCTTCCACTACCCAGATGCGCAGGGACGTCCGCATAAGTCAACCCAGTATGCGTGGGGTAAACGTATTTATCAAGGCACATTTTACAATGTGATCGAACGATCATATGATGGCCGCAGGAACGATTGGACTGCGCTGCGTGGCTGGGGACTTACTGCCGCAGGTTTGTCTGATGGGGGAAATACCGGGATCGCGCGTTGACTGCAGGCGACACGACGCGCGATGTGGCCGGGTTTTCGTGCGAGGCAGCGTGCCGTGCGCACTCTTTCATGCTGAGCAGACGAGCGCGCGCCTCTTCGCAGGTGGCTTGGGGACATAAAAATTCGAAACTTGGGAATTGCAGATTGCTGAAGCTATGGCTTAGTGCGACTTATTGAGCAACTTGTGATCGGTCTTAGCCGAGTATGATAGGGCAGAAGCGAAGGAGGCGGCGGCAGATGAGAGGGACCAAGCCTGGTCTGTTAGTTGTCTGCGCGGCAATGCGAGCGCTGTGTCAGAGCGAGACAGGCGCCAAGGAGCCGATCAGCTTTGAGACCTCAGTGATCAAGCCG
>DATAUH010000209.1:0-2516 GCA_036268375.1 Bryobacteraceae bacterium
GCAGGAAATTCTGCGTGCGCATGAATCGCTGCGCATCCGATGTCACCAACTGATCGGCGAATGTGAGTGTCAGCGGATCGCGTTCTTTGATTCCCATCACCCAATCGCCACCGCGTCCCATGAAGTTCTGCACAGAGCTCATCAGGCGCGCGAGGCGCGGAGGATATCCCCGCGTAAGCGCGCGCAAGAGGGGCCCAGCGAGCACGGCGGCGCGAAACTGCTTCGGATGATCGTGCATCGCCCGCAGCGCAATGTGCGCGCCCATGGAATGCGCCAGCACGATCGGCGGCCCGTCGCTGAGATTGTGCACCACCTTGTCGAGAAACACCTGCAGGTCGGAATCGTATTGCGCGAAATCGCCGATATACGCTTTCAGCGGATTTTCGAGCGCGCGCACCGAGCCGCCCTGCCCGCGCCAATCCATTGTTGCCACGATAAGGCCGCGCGACAACAACTCGCCGATCACTTCGAGATATTTCTCGATGAATTCCGTCTGCCCGTGCAGCAACACGCAAACGCCGCGTTGCGTCACTCCCGGCGCGGGTAACAAGGTGGCGATGCGCAGGGACTTGCCGTCTCGCCCATACGCAAAACGGGGCTGGAGATCTTCGGGCCGGATCGTCACCGAACTACCCGGCCCAACCGCAAGGTTCGTCCCGAAAGTCACGGCCGTCGATACCTGCCGCCCTCATGCACCGAATACGATCTAGCCGTGTTCGGTGCAAGGAGTGTTGCAGCAGTACCGAAGATTTTCGGAAATCAGCCGAAAGGCTCTCCACCGCCCCAGAAATAGAGCGCCAGAGGAGAGGCAAGAGTTCAGCCCCGTGCTTTCTGCAGAATCGGCCCAAGCTTCATGGCGAGACCCATATCGCCCGCCACCCGCAGTTTGCCTTGCATGAATGCGCTGGTGCCGTCGAGCTCGCCCTTGATCATCTTGTCGAACGTGTCGAGACCTACGCTGATGGTGCAGTCTGCGCTCTTGCCATCGCCGTCCTCCACCGTGTTCGGGGTGGATTTGCCATCGATATACACGCTACCGGGCTCGCCAAAATCGAATTTGAGTGTGCCGCCAAGGCCCGAATTCGGTCCGATCGCGCTGCCCATTTTCTCGATGATGTTCTGCACCTCTGGAGAGCTCATGGTCCTTCCCTTCGCTTATCCTGTTTGACCGATGATTTGTGGCGGAGCGGGGCCGCTTCGGATGCGAATATGGGCGTTTGCCCGCTGGCCTGCAATGGCGCTGGCTTTCCAACCGACATAGCATGACGGCAGCTGAATTCGGAGTGAGGAATGGGTGTCGCGGATCGGACTGCCGTGCTCGCCATGTTGCACGAACATCCTGCGCAGAATCTCACCCTTGCCGAACAGCGCGCGCGCATGGACGGGCTTGGCGATCTGTTTCCCGTACCCGAGGGAACAGAAGTCGAGCCGGCGCAGATCGGCGGCGTTGCCGGCGAATGGGTGCGCGCGCGGCGCACGCATGCCGACGCGGCACTGCTCTACCTGCATGGTGGCGGTTTCGCTGTCGGATCGCCGAAATCGCACCGCCATCTGGCGGCGGCGATCAGCGAAGCTTCAGGCCTGCCGCTGTTCGTGGCGAACTACCGGCGGGCGCCGGAGCATCCGTTTCCTGCCGCGCTGGACGACGCAACGGCCGCGTACAAAGGTTTGCTCGATTCCGGTTTGTCCCCCGCGAGGCTTGCGATTGCCGGTGACAGCTCCGGCGCTGGGCTCGCCATCGCCACGCTCGTGGCGTTGCGTGATCAGAATATCCCGCTTCCGGTTTGCGCTGTCTGCATTTCGCCGTGGGCGGATTTGAGCCAAAGCGGCAACACCTTCCGGACGCATGCCGCGAGCGATCCAACCATCAGCAAGCAGCGGCTCGACGCATTGGCAGCGCAGTATCTCGCAGGCGGCGATCCAAAGACCCCGCTCGCGTCTCCGATCTTCGCCGACCTGCGCGGTCTGCCGCCATTGCTGCTCCAGGTTGGCGGGCGCGAAGTGTTGTTCGATGACACGATGCAATTGCTGGCCCGCGCCGAAGCCGCGGGGGTGGAGGTGAGCGCCGAGATTTGGGGGGGTATGTGGCATGTCTGGCTCTTCTACTATCCCATGCTGTCGGAAGGACGCGATGCGATTGCGCGCATCGGCGCATATTTAAAGGCGCGCATCGCGTGACCCTGGAGGACACAGAGCCCGGTGAACTCGACACCGCCATCCCCGCGCACCCGCAAAAGCGCGACGCGCTCGGCCAGGCCTGCTTCGTCATCCATTTCCTGCCGCTGATCTATGTGCTGGCCGGATGGCTGGCGCCGTGGCGCGGCGCGCTGATTGTGTATCTCGTGTTCGTGCCGGCCGTCTTTTTGCAATGGCGACTCAACAAAAGCAGTTGCGTGCTGAACAACATGGAATCGCTCATTCGCACCGGGCGCTGGCGCGATCCGCACAGTCGCGAGGAAGGCGCCTGGCTGCGCACCCTCATCAAGGACCGCACCGGATGGAGTCTCTCCCGGTTC
>DATAUH010000210.1:0-20554 GCA_036268375.1 Bryobacteraceae bacterium
CCGAAAGAACGATGCGCCGCTATTCTCCACTCTGAATGCCGGTCTGCGGGCGACGGGCATCAGCATGAACCGTCAGAACCTGGGCGACCTCACGGCTTCTGCGACTACTCGCGGCAACGCGGTTGCGTTCAACCTGGCGTCTGATATCGCGAAGACGAACATCAAGGGCTCCGGCACGGTGGAGCTGAGCAGCAATTATCCCGTCAACGCACAGCTTACGTTTGGAAATGTGACTTACCGCGGACTAAGTCCGCTGCTGAGCCAGGGGACTCCGGCGCCACTCGACGCGTCGGTGGAAGGTTCTCTGAACGTGTCGGGTCCGGCAACCGATTTGAACGCGTTGAATGCCACGCTGCAGCTCACGAAGCTCGAAGCGCACTCCGCGCCCGCTAGCACTCTCGGTGCGCCGCCACGCATCAATCTCAATGTGGAGAATAGCGGCAACATCGTGGTGGCGTTGAATCGCGGTAATGTCACGCTGCAAAACTTCCACCTTGCGGGACACGATGCGGATTTGACGCTGTCCGGCAGCGCTGCCCTCGCCGGCAACCAGGCGCTCAATTTTCACGCGAACGGCAACGTCAATCTGGAAGTTCTGGAAGGCTTGAGCAGCGACATCTATTCGTCGGGCAAGATTACCCTCGTAGCCAATGTCGCCGGCACCCCAGCCAAACCCGATTTGACCGGGCAAGTGCAGTTGCAGAACGCCTCCTTCAATATGCTGGACCTGCCCAACGGGATTTCGAACGCGAACGGTACGGTGGTCTTCAACGGCACGGATGCCTACATCCGTAACATCACGGGCGAGAGCGGCGGCGGCAAATTGGTTCTCACAGGAACCGTGGGCCTGGGCGAACAGATGCTGTTTCATACCCAGTTAGCGGCCTCCGGCGTGCGCGTGAACTATCCCGACACCATCACGACGCAGCTCGATGCGAATGTAGCCGTCAATGGAACCTCAGTCAGCAGCCTCGTGACGGGAACGGTCACGGTGACGGGAGTTTCGTTGCATTCCGGTGCTGACGTCGGCAATGTGTTGACCGCCGCGGCCGCTCCGCCATCAACCTCGTCGGGAACCGGTGGAGTGCTTGCCGGCATGCGATTGGACGTCCGCATCGTGACGGCCCCCGGCGCACAGATCCGAACCACGCTGACGCAGAATCTGCAGGCCGAGGCGAACCTCACCCTACTGGGAACGCCTTCCAACCCGGGCATGATCGGGCGCGTGAACGTAACCGAAGGCGACATAGTTTTCTTCGGCAGCAAATACACGATCAACCAAGGCAGCATCACATTTTCCAACTCTTCAAAGATCAACCCGCGGCTCAATATCGATCTCGAAACAACTGTGCAGGGCATCGACGTAACGCTGACCGTCTCTGGCCCCGTAGACAAGATGAAGTTGTCGTACCGTTCCGATCCCCCGTTGCAGTTCCAGCAGATCGTGTCGCTGCTGGCGTCGGGTTCGACGCCCACAACGGATCCGGTGATCGCGGCGCATGCTCCCGCCGCGCCGCAGCAATCGCTGGAACAGTCAGGCGCTTCGGCGGTCCTGGGCAACGCGGTGGCGAATCCCGTCTCCGGCCGTTTACAACGGCTGTTCGGGGTAAGTAAGCTCAGCATCGACCCGCAAATCGTCGGCGGAAACACCGCTCAGGCCACTTTGACCCTGCAGCAGCAGATCACGAAAGATCTTACCTTCACTTACATCGAGGATGTTACGAACAGTAACCCGCAGGTCATTCGCGCAGAGTGGAACATCAATCCGCATTATTCCGCCGTCGCGCAGCGCGATGTAAACGGCGAAGTGATAGTGGACCTCTTTTATAAGAAGCGGTTCAAGTAGCGTTATCGAATGCCGGGGATCTCCCGGCGCGGCGATGGCTGAGGGGAGACCCCGTACCAAATTCATCGAATCCAAACGTACACCCATAACTGTTATTGGTACTTCACCACACCTAGATGCCCTGCCGCGTCTTATTGGAAGCGTTACTATTGGGTTGCAATGCCTTCCGACGAACGTAAAACGATCCTCGTGGTCGACGACGAGCCCGAAATCCGCAAGCTGGTCGGCGCCATGGTTACTCAGTTCGGATATAACGTGATTACTGCCGATAGCGGCGATCACGCTTTGACCATGTACCGTAATCTCAATGCTCCGCTGGAGATGTTGATTACGGATGTCGTGGCCCCAGGCATGAGCGGCCCAATGCTCGCCGATAAGCTAGGCGCGCTGCAGCCCGATTTGAAGGTGCTCTACATTTCCGGCTACGACAACACTCACGTGGTTCAGAAGTATGTCGTAGAGCGCGGGCACGCGCTGCTGTCGAAGCCCTTCACCATGGAAGAGTTGCGCGAAAAAATGACGCAACTGCTTCCGCTAGCGGCCGCCCGCTAGACAAAGGATGCCGCAGCCGGCCGTCTGAACGACGCTGCCGCCGCTATCCCCAACGCGCCCTCAACTAGCCGCGGAGAAGTGCTAACATCGCGTTTCCGTGACCATAAGCCCGGCGAGCGATCGTTCGCTCTTAGTCGCGTTTGGCGATTCCATTTCGCTCGAAACTCACCGCCAGGTGTTTCATTTGACGCGCGCGATGCACGGCCTGCGCGGACTGCTGAACCTTCATCCGGCTTACGCCTCCCTCCTGGTGGAATTCGATCCGCGCTTTCTCGACCACGCTCAAGCTGAGGCTCTGATCCGCGAAAAACTTGCCGTTGAAGCCGCCGCGGAGCATCACCAAGAGGCGCGCCTGGTCGAAATCCCGGTCTATTATGGTGGCGAATTCGGGCCCGACCTGGCCGACGTGGCGGCGCACACGGGCCTCACGCCGGAGCAGGTGATCGAACTGCACGCTGCGACCGAATATCTGGTGTACTTTCTCGGCTTCGCTCCCGGCTTCGCATACCTGGGCGGCCTGCCCGCGCAACTGGCTACTCCGCGCCTTTCCGCCCCTCGCAAACGCGTGCCCGCGGGCAGTGTGGCCATCGGCGGAAATCAAACCGGCGTCTATCCCATCCCCTCACCCGGCGGCTGGCGCATCATCGGCCATACCGACGCAAAGCTTTTCGACCCTTCTGCCGCCGAACCCGTGCTGCTTCGCATGGGAGATCGCTTGCGCTTCGTGAGGACGAACCCGTGAGCTCTATTCGCGTCGTGTCGCCCGGGTTTTTGACAACGATTCAGGACCTTGGCCGTTATGGCCACGCGCACCGCGGCATTTCGGCCTCCGGAGCAGCCGACGCCTTGGGGCTGCGCGCCGGCAACCTGCTGGTGGGGAACGCGGAAAATGCGCCGGCGATCGAGATGACGCTTACCGGCGGCGAGTTTGAGTTCGAATCCGATGCCATCGTCGCGTTGGCAGGCTCCGATTTCGATGCGGAGCTGCCGCTGTGGATGCCGATAGAGATCAAAGCCGGCGCTGTTCTGCGCTGTCGCGGCACGAAATCGGGTGCGCGCTGTTATCTGGCTGTGCGCGGAGGCATCGACGCTCCGTTGACGCTGGCCAGCGCCTCTGCGCATCTGCTGACGGGCGTCGGCGGGCGCACCTTGCGTAAAGGCGACGTGCTCGCGATCGGCGAATCGGCCGTTCGCAAGCCGCGGCCACCTGCCAAGAACCCTCCGCAATCGGAGCGCTCTGCGACCGTGCGTGTAACCGATGGTCCGCAATCCGGCTGGTTCTCCGGCCAGCTCTACGAAGCGCCATACACGGTTGCCGAAGAGTGTAACCGCATGGGCATCCGCCTCACGGGGACGCCGATCCCCAGCCCTGCCGGCGGTATGCTGACCGAAGGCGTCGCGTTGGGAGCGATTCAAGTGCCGCCGGATGGTCAGCCCATCGTGTTGTTCGTCGAGCATCAAACCACAGGCGGTTATCCCAAGCCTGCCAACGTGATCTCCGCCGATTTCTGGCGGCTCGGACAAATGCGCCCACGCGATGAAGTACGATTCGAAAAGGTAAGCATTCCGCACGCGCTCGACTTGCTGCAGGCGCAGGAAAGGTGGCTCTACACGTTATGACCGTCGATCTGAATTGCGACATGGGCGAGCTTGAGGATTCCGCGCACGAAGCCGCATTGATGCAGTACATCACCTCCGCGAACATCGCGTGCGGCGGCCATGCCGGTGACGAAGCCGTGATGGAGCGCACTGCGCGCCTCGCGATCGACCGCGGCGTACGCATCGGCGCGCATCCCGGCTACCCTGACCGCGCCAATTTCGGCCGCATCGAAATGCCGATGACGGAGCCGGAGATCGAAGAGACGGTGCTGCGGCAGATTGAACGTTTGCAGGCTGTAGTGCGGCCGCTGGGCGCGGAGATCGTATACATCAAACCGCACGGCCAGCTATACAATGTGGCCGTGAAGAACGAAGCCGTTTGCCGGGCCATCGGACGAGGCGTGCAGCGCTGGAATCCAGGCGCCACGATCTTCGGACTGGCGGGATCGCGCATGCTGGCGTGGTGGGCGGACATGGGCCTTGCGACGGTTGCCGAAGGATTCGCCGACCGCCGCTACGAGCCTGACGGTACCCTGCGTTCGCGCAAATTTCCCGACGCGTTGATTACCGACCCAGCCGCCGCCGCCGCCCAAGCCCTGCGTCTGGCGCAGGAAAAGGTCGCGCAAACCATCTGCGTACACGGCGATACGCCGGGAGCGGTTTCAATTCTGAAAGCTTGCCGCGAAGCGCTGCAGTAATGCGAAACAAGCAATGGCAATCAAGCACCCCGCCGCGTTTTCGCTGAATACTAACCTTAAATCTATTTCATCTTCTGAGTCCTCCAGATATAGGAGTTCCGTTGGCCATCCGCGCTACCATAGCCAATGATGAAGTGGTGCATTTTGATACTGGCCGGGGCTGCTCCGCTCTTTGGCCAATGCTCTTATAGCGTTTCCGCGTCGCCGATCAGCCTCTCTTCGACCGGTGGCGCCAGTAATATCGTGGTGACGACAAACGCCGCCACATGTCCGTGGACGTTCACGACCGATAATCCTACCTGGATCATATTGAGCTCGCCGAATGCCGATCCAACCGGCGCGACTGGAGGCTCGGCGACTGTGTCCGTCACCATTCAAGCCAGTACTCTCCCGATTGCGCGCACCGGCAGCATCTTCATTCGCGGTACCAACTTCTCCTCTACCGTTCCGGTGAGCGAAGGCGCAGCAGTGTGCTCGATGACTCTCGATCCAACTTCGTCGACCATTCCGGTCGCCGGGGGCTCCAGTGGCTTCTCTGTTCAGACACCGTGTACCTGGTCCGTAGTCAGTAACGCGTCGTGGCTGACGATCACTTCGCCATTCACTCCCTCGGGCGCCAAGAGCTTGACCACAGTTACCGGCAGCGGAATGGTGACTTATACCGCCACGCCGAACACTTGCGTCACTGCGCAGACCGGGCTGATCGTCGTCAGTTCGCAGCCAAACCAGGCCTTCACGGTGACCGAAAATGGTTCGCCGAACAACCTCACCATTTCCCCAGCCACTCTCAGTGCGCCCCAGTCCGCCTCTACAGGCCACTTCAACGTGACGACAGGCGTCTCCTGCACGTGGTCGGCATTCTCCGATGTAAGTTGGATACATATCACTAGCACTGCGAACGGCGCCGGCAATGGCGGCTTGGGATATTCGATTGATCTGAATCCGGGCGCCCAGCGCTCCGGCGCCATTCATGTGGGTTCGCAGGCCTTCGCGGTTACGCAGGCGGGGGTCACGACGCCCGCTATGACACTCTCGGCCGTCGAAAATGCTGCCAGCTACGTCTCCGGAAGCGTTGCTCCGGGCGAGATTGTCGCGCTCTTTGGAAGCAATATGGGACCAACGGCCGGTGTAGGCGCGCAGCTCAGCGCAAACAAGCAATCGCTCACCAATACGCTCGGCGGCGTGCAGGTGCTCTTCGATGGCAATCCCGTCACACTAACGTACGCGTCCGCTACGCAGATCGATGCAATCGTCCCGGTGGGTGTCGCAGGCAAGGGCTCCACGCAAGTGCAGGTGACCTATCAGGGTCTGAATTCAAACACAATGACAATGCCGGTCGTGGACACCGCCCCGGGCATCTTCGCGGCCGATAGCTCCGGCGGCGGAGGCGGCGCCATCCTGAATCAGGATTATTCGCTGAACGCGCGGCTCAATCCCGCCGCGCGCGGCTCCGTGATCGCAATCTATATGACTGGCGCCGGCGCCACCACGCCCGCCGCGGTAGATGGCGCGATTACTAGCACTACGGCGCCCTTTCCGTCAGTAGTCGCCACCGTGACGGTGTCGATCGGCGGCGTGACCGTTCCTTCCGATCAGGTGGTATACCGCGGCGCCGCGCCAGGTTCTGTCGAAGGCCTGACGCAGATCGATGCGTACGTGCCACAGAGTGTGACGCCAGGGTCGGCCGTGCCCGTCATTGTGACCGTCGGCGGAGTCGCCAGCCAAGCCAACCTTACGGTTTCCGTGAACTGAGAAGCTGCGCGTAGACATCGCGCTTCGAAAGCCCCCGCCGGCGCGCTACCTGCTTGATCGCTTCCATGCGAGGCGTACCGGCGCGCTCCAACTCCGCAACGCCATCGTCGAGCGGCGTGTCGTCGGCAGGCAGCTCTGTGGCTTTACCAATCGGCGGAGTCGCCAGCCAAGCCAACCTTACGGTTTCCGTGAACTGAGAAGCCGCGCGTAGACATCGCGCTTCGAAAGTCCGCGTCGCGTCGCTACCTACTTGATCGCTTCCATGCGAGGCGTACCGGCGGCGCTCCAACTCCGCAACACCATCGTCGAGCGCGTGTCGTCGACAGGCGGCTCGTGGCTTTACCGATCGGCGGAGTCGCGAGCCAAGCCAACCTTACGGTTTCCGTGAACTGAGAAGCTGCGCGTAGACATCGCGCTTCGAAAGCCCACGCCGCCGCGCTACTTGCTTGATTGCTTCCATGCGAGGCATACCGGCGCGCTCCAACTCGGCAACGGCATCGTTGAGTGGCGTGTCGTCGGGAGGCAGCTCTGTGGCCTTACCGATCAGCAGTGTGAACTCGCCTTTGATGGAGTCGCGCGCCGCCAGCGTGTCATAAATCTCTCTCGCGGCGCCGCGTAAGAACTCTTCGTGGATTTTGGTGAGCTCGCGCGCGGCCACCACCGGCCGGTTGCCGAGTACTTCGTCGATCGCCTGAAGCGCCTCCAACACACGGTGTGGCGCTTCGTAGAAGATCGCCGTGGCGGTTTCGTCCCGCAAGGCCTCCAGCACCTTCGTGCGCTGTCCCGGCTTGTGTGGCAGGAACCCGCCGAACCGGAAGGAGTCGGTCGCAAGGCCGGAAGCCGAAAGCGCGGTGAGCGAGGCCGAAGGCCCAGGTATCGGATGCACGGGAACTCCCGTTTCGATAGCTGCGCGCACCAGCCGATAGCCGGGGTCCGACACCAGGGGAACGCCCGCGTCTGAAACCAGCGCTATGCTATCGCCCGCCAACATGCGCGCCGCCAATTCGACGGAGCGCTCGCTCTCGTTGTGTTCGTGATAGCTGACTACCGGTTTGCGGATTCCGTAATGATCGAGCAGCTTGCGCGTCTGCCGCGTGTCTTCGCAGGCGATGCAATCGACTTCGTTGAGCACGCGCACCGCCCGATATGTAATGTCTTCCAGGTTGCCGATTGGCGTTGCTACAAGATAGAGAGCGCCGGACATGGCGATAATTGCGGTTTCAAACGAAAACCTGCGGTTCCCGTTATCCTCCTGAGCGCCGCCGGAGTGGACCTCCGAAAGCGCCTCTTCGAGACGACGTTAACATACCGTGGGCGACGCACCTGAATCGAGCGAGCGTCGCGGCGAATCAAGCGCTCCGTCTTCACGGCCTCAGCGCTCAGAAGTCCACGCGCTGCTTGGCATGGCGCGCCAGGTACCAGCACGGCGGATAGCCGAAATGCGGAAGCAGCGAGTTCACACAGGTCTTCGCCACAGGGGGCTGGAAGAAGTAGTCCTCTTTTTTGGGATCCTTCTCCGGAACCGCATAGGTCTGGGTTACCGTCACTGATCCGTACGGCGGCCGGTTTCCCGGTATCCCGTAGCGCACGGAAACGAAGTCGCCAAGGTAGATCAAGATCAGCGCTGAGACGAAAATGAAGAGAATGCGCTTCATCGAACAGGCGAACCGCGCGGCGGACGCTCCCACCAGAATCGCACGGAGCGCGAGAAGATTAGGCTGCCAAGACGATGCGCGAATCCATAACACAGCCCGATAAAATGAAGAGCCGCATGGAAGCGGAAAATGGAATGCAGTCCGGCTCTCGAGTACTTGCCTGCGTCAACATCAAACAACTGGTCACGCTTGCTGGTCCGGCGCGCCCGCGCATCGGACCGGAGTTGCGTGAATTGGCGGTGATCGAAAACGCGACCCTGATCGCGCGCGATGGCCGCATTGAGGCGGCAGGACCGGCCTCGGAGATCACAATACCCGCTGACGCCGAAATTGCGGATGCCGGTGAACGGATTGTACTGCCAGGATTCGTCGATGCGCACACGCATCCGGTCTTTGCGGGCACGCGCGCAGACGAGTTTGAGCAGCGCGTTCAAGGCGTGACGTATGCCGAAATCGCGGCGCGCGGCGGGGGCATTCGCGCAACTGTCCGCCGCACGCGCGCAGCTTCGGCGGATGACCTGTTGTCTACGTCGGCGCGCTATGCGGAGTGGTTTCTGCGCGGCGGAACAACTACCATCGAAGCCAAATCCGGTTACGGACTGTCGCTCGAAGCGGAATTAAAAATCCTGCGCGTGATCCGCGACCTTTCTGCGCAGACGCGCCTGCGATGCGTACCGACGTTTCTGGGCGCGCATGAGGTTCCGGACGAATTTCGCGGGCGGCCGCAGGAATACGTACGCCTGGTCTGCCAGGAAATGCTGCCGCAAGTCGCCAAAGAACGGCTGGCGGAATACTGCGACGTTTTCTGCGAACCCAATGTGTTTCCCCCCGATCAGGCGCGCGCGGTCCTGCAGGCGGCGCGACAGTTGGGTCTGGGCCTGCGACTGCATGCCGACCAATTTACGCCCGATGCCGGCGCCGAACTCGCGGCGGAGATGCAGGCCTCCACCGCCGACCACCTCGAAGCGACGACAAAGGTCGGGTTAGAACGCCTGGTTGCCGCGGGAGTGCAGCCCGTGCTGCTACCGGCCTCAGTCTATAATCTGGGATCTATACATTACGCGCAGGCGCGACAGATGATCGACCTTGGCCTTGCAGTTGTCCTCGCCACCGACTTCAATCCGGGTTCTTCACCCACTGCATCCATGCCGATGGCTCTCTCACTCGCCTGCACGCACATGAAAATGACGCCCGCGGAAGCGATCACCGCTGCAACCATTAACGCGGCTTATAGTTTAGGCAGAGGCGGCGAAATTGGCTCGCTCGAAAAGGGTAAACTCGCCGATTTCGTCATTCACGACTGTAACGACTTCCGGGAACTTCCCTACTTCTTCGGCCGGGAACCAGCGCGAAGTGTTTACATTGCGGGGCAACGCGCGTACGGGTACGGGTCACTTACAGTTTTCTCCAAAAATTAATGCCCGGTGTGAGCATTTCTGCGATTTGGATCGTCTATACAGTATGAACAACGGGCATGAATCGAAATTTCAAGCGTTGCGGGCTCGCACCGATCGCGAACTAATGGAATTGATTGACCGGCGACTGGATGCAGGGCTACGCAGCTTTGGCGCCCAGGCTGAGGACGTGTATTTGGAAGTCGCGCCGCTGCTGCTCGTTGCGAACGTTGGACCGCGCGATCGATCGCGGCTCGAGGGCAAGCTCGAAAGCTTGGCCGAGCGCTTCCATACCGCCTGTGCAACCGCCTAAGCCGTCTGCTACGAGATCAATGTCTTCTCGCCCCATCCGCTAGCGTTCGAAGCGAATACCTGAAGCGACTCCGCGATTCCGATTAAAGACTGATAAGTGATGCAGAACCTGGCAAGCATGACTTGGTAGGTTTCTTCCATCGTAGAACCCAAATCGTCCCCCTCATTCACTGCATGAAAGCTGCCGCGGCTTTGCCGGGCGAGGTCTTTCAGCGCGGGGTTCGGACGGTGCGCGACGATATGCACCGCCGCCTGCGCTGCGAGGGTTGAACTGACGATCTCTTCGGCGTCGTCCGGATCGCCCGGATCGTTGGGACAGTAAACAATCAACCGCCGTGCGCCCCGATACTGTCCATTGCGAACCGAATCGCGTAAGACGTTCCAGAAACTGCCGCATTCGGCTTTCTGCGGCGGCTTTTCGAGTCCGGCCGTCACTGCTTTGTCGTTGTTCGAATACGCCGGGAATTCGGCCTTCTTGCTCGTCGCGGCCTCTTCGGTGTCCTGATAGTAAATCGTGCGCCACAAATCGTTTTGGCGCTTCCACTGTAAGCTCTTCAACGCTCCTTTCGCCCAGGCCGAACCGGCCGAACTGGAGCGCGGAAACACGTACGACAGCGATACTATCTCTGGAGTCGGCCGTTCCTCCACCTGATAATCGTGGATAACCTTGCCGTTTTCGCTGACGATGAACTGAGTTGCAACCAATTTTGGCAGCGGCCCGCGGTCGAATGGTCCGACTTCGACGGCAAGCTGTCGCGCACCCGCCACTGGCGGCAGGTTGCGCATGCTCACCCGCCATTGCACGCCCGTGCGGCTCTTGGCGACGGCGCTTCTCACCTTCCCCAGAGATGTGAATGCTCTCTTGCGCACGCCCGGGGCGGTGTCGCACATGAGGCCGCGTAGAACCTCGGTAAAGCGGCGGTCGCCGGCTTCGCCCATTGCCCATGCGGCCGCGGTACGGAACATCGGCGCACTGTTAGATGCCATTTCGAGCAGGTCGGGAATCGCTCGGGTTTCGCCCATTCTGTACAGCCCGAACAGGGCATTCGCGGATACGCGATGATGCGGATCCCGCGCCGCCGTTCTTAACAGCAGCCGTACGTCTATTCCTTCGCAGCCCCACAGCGCTTCCACGGCGCTGGCGCGCGTACGCGGGTCGGGATCCTCAAACCTGGCGCGCACCCACTGCACGCTTCGAGTTGCTCGCCCGATCATTAAGACAGCTTTGGATCTGACCTGCTTGTCCGTTAAGCGCATTAAACGGAGCAGCGAGGACATGATGCGATTGCCGTCGGAGACGGTATCCAAAACCTCCATGAGTCTGGTGGCCGCAGCTGCTGAAACACCCTCGTGGGCTTGATCAGCCAGGCACTTGGCTACGTTTACGTCGGCTTTCGGTTCGACTTTCAACGCAGTCCGAGCCAACATAATCGCCTCATCCAGCGTTAGCGCCGGATCGCAAAGCGCCTCAAAGAGGTGATCGCCGCTGGCCAAAAGGCCTGCCATGTACTGGATACCGGCTGAACTGGAACAGGATCGCAGGACGGGAACAATTCCCTCCTGAAAAGAGTGTGGATCTGTCGCCATTAACTGGCCAATTAATTCGCGTCCCGCCGCGGTGTCTCGATCAAAGCCCTCCACAAGGGTTTCCAGGCGTGTTCGCGGCGGCATCATAAGGGTTGCCACGAAATAGATATCGTCAAATTTCCGGATTCCTGTATAGCGGCGCTGCGATTTATCCTGGAGAGCAGGCGAAAAAAGGAACGCGGCAACGTCTGTCATCTATAATCGAATCAATGGCAAACAACTCTTTTGGAGCGATGGCGAAGCTGCGTGCGGGCGGCTCGG
The DNA here is from genome assembly GCA_036268375.1 of Bryobacteraceae bacterium. Lineage (GTDB taxonomy): Bacteria > Acidobacteriota > Terriglobia > Bryobacterales > Bryobacteraceae > PALSA-243. Next base: position 11,657 of record DATAUH010000210.1, read on the forward strand.
AATACACCATTTTCAGGCTTGCGAAACTCGAAGAATCCGGTGTGGGGCAGGTCTCCGGCCTCCCGTTTTCCACCAAGATCCTGCTCGAAAATCTGTTGCGGAATGAAGACGGCAAGCGCGTATCTCCCGATGATGTCCGCTATGTGGCCGGCGCCACCGGCGGCGGACAGGCCAAAGAGATCAGTTTCATGCCCGCCCGCGTCCTCCTGCAGGACTTCACCGGCGTTCCCTGCGTGGTGGATCTGGCCGCCATGCGCGACGCCCTTGCGGCCATGGGCGCCGACCCCGCCCTCGCCAATCCATTGATGCCCGCCGACCTGGTAATTGACCACTCGGTTCAGGTGGACCAGTTCGGCTCCAAAGACTCTTTTTCCATCAACGCTTTACTGGAATTTCAACGGAACCGCGAGCGCTACATGCTGCTGCGCTGGGGCCAAACCGCCTTCCAGAACTTTCGCGTGGTCCCGCCGGATACGGGCATTGTTCACCAGGTGAACCTGGAATATCTGGCCTCCGTCGTATTTCGTTCCACGGACGGCATGGCATACCCCGATTCCCTGGTCGGCACCGATTCCCACACCACAATGGTGAACGGCCTTGGCGTGTTGGGCTGGGGCGTCGGCGGAATTGAAGCCGAGGCCTGCATGCTGGGCCAGCCTGTCTCGATGTTGCTGCCGGATGTGGTCGGCTTCAAACTTCATGGCAAGCTTCACGAAGGCTGCACCGCCACAGACTTGGTGCTGACGATCACCCAGATGCTACGCAAAAAGGGCGTTGTCGGCAAGTTCGTCGAATTTTACGGGCAAGGGTTGAGCGCGCTGAGCCTGGCCGACCGCGCCACAGTCGCGAACATGGCGCCCGAATACGGCGCGACCATGGGATTCTTTCCCGTAGATGCCGAAACCCTGGCGTATCTGAAATTCACCAATCGCGGCGAGGATTTGATCGCGCTGGTGGAGGGCTACACCAAAGAGCAAGGCCTTTTCCGCACCGATGCGACGCCCGACCCCCATTACAGCGACACGCTGGAGCTCGATTTGGCGAAGGTCACTCCGTCCATGGCGGGTCCCAAGCGCCCGCAGGACCGCGTCGAGCTTTCGGAGGTTCGCAAGAACTTCCACACCGCGTTTGGTGGAGAAGCCTCGGTGGAGAGCATGCAGAAGCTGACGAATGGGTCGGTGGTGATCGCCGCGATTACCAGCTGCACCAACACGTCGAACCCCTCGGTGATGCTGGCGGCGGGTCTGCTCGCGAAGAAGGCGGTGGAAAAGGGCCTCAACGTGAAGCCGTGGGTGAAGACCAGCCTGGCGCCGGGGTCGAAAGTAGTTTCCGATTACTACGACAAGGCGGGTCTGACCTCGTATCTCGAACACCTGAAGTTTCACCTGGTGGGCTTTGGCTGCACCACGTGCATCGGCAACAGTGGTCCGCTGCCGGAGGACGTCAGCGAACAGGTTTCGAAAGAGAACCTTGTTGTTGCAGCAGTGCTCAGCGGCAACCGCAACTTCGAAGGGCGGATTAATTCGCAGGTGAAAGCCAATTATCTCGCCTCGCCGCCGCTCGTGGTCGCATACGCGCTGGCCGGTACGGTCGATATCGACCTCGACAAAGAACCGCTCGGAACCGGCTCCGACGGTAAGCCGGTTTACCTGCGCGACATCTGGCCCAGCGATCACGAAGTGACGGAAACCATGCGCGCCTCGATCGACCAAGACATGTTCCAGCGCGAATATGCCGCCGCATTTGATGGCGACAACAATTGGAAATCGATGCCCGTGCCTTCCGGTGGCACATTCGAGTGGGACGACGCGTCCACCTACATCAAGAAGCCGCCATACTTCGATCACATGGTTGACCCGAAGAACTCCGTGAAGGATTTCCAGGGCATGCGCGTGCTGGCGCTGTTAGGCGATTCCGTTACGACAGACCATATCTCGCCCGCGGGATCGATTTCCAAAGACAGCCCCGCCGGCCGTTACCTGATCGAGCAAGGCGTAAAGCCCGCGGATTTCAACTCCTATGGCTCGCGTCGCGGCAACCATGAGGTGATGGTGCGCGGCACGCTCGCCAACATCCGGCTGCGCAACCAGCTCGCGCCTGGAACGGAAGGCAGCTGGACGCAACATCTGCCCGATGGCGAGCAGATGTACATCTACGACGCCTCGGTGAAGTATCAAGCCGAAGGCGTGCCGCTGCTGATCGTCGCGGGCAAGGAATACGGCTCCGGCTCTTCGCGTGACTGGGCCGCGAAAGGCGTGCTGCTGCTGGGCGTTCGCGCCGTGATTGCGGAAAGCTTCGAGCGCATCCACCGGACTAACTTGGTCGGCATGGGCGTATTGCCGCTGCAATTCCATGAGGGCGAAAATGCCGCCAGCCTTGGGCTGACGGGCCGCGAGACGTATTCGATCGAAGGCATCGCGGCCTCCTTCAATGGCGGCGGACGCACCGCCACCGTGCACGCGAAATCGGATGACGGCAAAGAGACGACGTTCACCGTCGGCGTGCGCGTGGATACGCCGCAGGAGGTGGAGTATTACCGCTATGGCGGAATTCTGCCCTATGTGTTGCGCCAGCTTGCCGGCAGCGCCGCTGCATAGGCGCGTTTCGAAGCTACGCAGAATTGCCAGACATTGGGATCGGGCGTGAGCCGAGTGTGTTGACGTCCGATCCGGAATGGACCATATCCCTTGACCGAGCCAACACGAGACCTTCTAGCGCCGCCCGTAGCGCCTGTCCAAGAACATACCGAAAAGCGCCACGGCGAAACCGTCAAGGACGACTATTTCTGGTTGCGCGAAAAGACCAATCCCGAAGTCGCGCGTTACCTCGAAGCGGAAAACGCATACACCGCCGCTTTGACGCGCGGCATCAAACCGTTCGAGGACGCCCTCTACGCAGAGATGCTGGGCCGCATCAAGCAGACCGATCTTTCGGTGCCGGTGCGGCGCGCGGGCTATTTTTATTATTCGCGCACCGAAGAGGGCAAGCAGTATCCGATTCATTGCCGCCGAACAGGCTCGATGGAAGCGCCCGAAGAGGTGTTGCTGGACCTGAATCTGATGGCCGGTACACGCGCCTTCGCGAGCGTGGGCAGTTTTACGGTGAGCGACGATTCGAACCTGCTGGCATACACCATCGACTTCGTCGGTTTCCGCCAGTACACGCTGCATGTGAAGGATCTGCGGACCGGGGATGAGTTGCCGGATACTGCCGAACGCGTGACATCGGTGGCGTGGGCCGCCGATAACCAAACGCTTTTCTATACCACCGAGGACGCAACCACCAAGCGCCCCGACAAACTTTGGCGCCACAAACTGGGCGACTCCGCGTACGACGAAATCTACTATGAGACCGATGAACTCTACGACATCGGCCTGGAGAAAACACGCGACCGCAAGATAGTCGTGCTGGGCATCGAGTCGAAGGATACCTCGGAGTGCCGGTATCTGCGCGCGACCTCCCCGCGGGAAGATTTCGCGGTCTTTATGCCGCGCGAAAAAGGCCATCGATATTACATCGATCACCGCGAAACCGAATTCTTCATTCGTACGAATAAGGGCGGGCGCAACTTCGAGGTGAAGCGCGCGCCAGAAGATGCGCCGGGACCGGCGCATTGGCAGACGTTCGTCGCGCATAACGATGACGTGCGCATCCAGGATGTCGATCTCTTCCGCGATTTCGCAGTGATTGTCGAAAAGACGGAGGCGATCGATCGATTGCGCGTCCACAATTTCGCCGCGCAGACTTGGAGCGCCATTCCGTTTCCGGAGCCGGTCTACACCGCCACGCCCGGAGGCACGCTCGATTACGATTCGCAAACGTATCGCTACGCCTATCAAAGCCTCATTACGCCGCCTAGCGTGTTCGACTACGACGTCGCAACCGGCGGCTCCACGTTGCTCAAGCAGCAGGAGGTGTTGGGCGGCTACGACCCCTCGGCATACGCATCCGAACGCTTGTGGGCAACAGCGCGCGACGGCGTAAGAGTCCCGATTTCGATCGTCTATCGCAAAGGCTTTCCACGCGACGCCAGCGGCGCACTCTTCTTGTACGCATACGGCTCGTACGGCTATGGACTGCCCGCGTCGTTTTCAAGCAGTCGCTTCAGTCTGGTGGATCGCGGCATGGCATTTGCCATGGCGCACATACGCGGCGGCGATGAGATGGGCGAAAAGTGGCGTGAAGACGGCATGTTGATGAAGAAGCGCAACACGTTCACCGACTTCATCGATTGCGCCGAGTACCTGGTCGATCAGAAGTGGACCACGTCCGGGCGCCTGGTCATCGAAGGCGGCAGCGCGGGCGGACTGCTGATGGGCGCCGTAGCCAACATGCGTCCCGATCTCTTCCGCGCCGTGCATTTGGCCGTTCCCTTCGTCGATGTGATGAACACCATGATGGACGACACGCTGCCGTTGACGATCGGTGAATATTTAGAGTGGGGCGATCCGAACCAAAAGGATGCATATGACTACATGCTGTCCTATAGCCCCTACGACAATCTGCAGGACCGCGCCTATCCTGCGATGTTGATCACCACCAGCTTTAACGATAGCCAGGTGATGTATTGGGAACCCGCGAAATACGTGGCGCGCCTCCGCACCCTGAAAACGGACGCAAATATGCTTCTATTGAAGACCAAGATGGACCCCGCCGGCCACGGCGGCGCTTCAGGGCGTTACGATAAACTGCACGATCAGGCATTCGAATATGCTTGGATGCTTTCGCAAGTCGGCATAACCAAATAGGATCGGCGTGAAACCGCGGATCGGCGATGTGCGTCCGGCATTATTCATTGGGAGGCTCTTTTTTGTCGTATTTTTTTAAATTTGGCGTGACGGCATGTCTCTGTGTGGCATTTACGGCACAGGCGCAAACTATTTCGGGCGTGCTCTCCACGGTCGCCGGCAATGCGACCACCGGGTTCGCAGGCGATGGCGGCGCGGCGCTCAGCGCGAACTTAAACCAACCGTTCGCGGCGGTTTCGGTCGGAGGTAACCTCTACATCGCCGACCAGGTAAACAACGCGATTCGCGTCGTGAACAGCAGCGGAACCATCTCTACCTTCGCGGGAATCGAGGTGGCCGGCTATTTCGGCGACAACGGCAAAGCGACGGACGCGGAGTTGGCGCAACCTTCTGGCATCGCGGTGGATTCTTCAGGCAATCTGTACATCTCCGACACCACCAACTGTCTGATTCGCAAAGTTACGGCCAGCACAGGCATCATCACCACTATTGCCGGTACGCCGGGCACCGCCGGTTATGGCGGCGATGGCGGCGGCGCGGCCGGCGCGTTCCTGTTGAGGCCCGCAGGCCTGGCCTTCGATAGCGCCGGCAATCTGTACATCGCCGATAGCGGCAACAACGTGATCCGCAAAGTCACGATGTCGACCGGCATCATCACAACCTACGCCGGAAAATTTTCGAACGGTGGCTCATACAGCGGCGATGGCGCGCCCGCAATCAATGCGGGTTTGAACGTGCCCGTAGATGTTGCGATCGATTCGGCCGGCAATCTCTACATCGCCGACAGCAACTCCAACGTGGTCCGCAAGGTTTCCACCAACCTGATCATCAGCACCGTCGCCGGAAATGGAACGCCGGGATTCTCCGGCGACAATAACGCGGTAATCACGCCACGCCTGGCGCAACTCAGCCATCCGAAAGGCGTCGCCGTGGATGCCGCCGGCAACGTTTATATTGCCGATACGCTGAACAGCCGTATCCGCGTCGTGACGCCGAACGGCGCGACCATCTACACGGTGGCGGGCTCCGGCGCGGCTGCATATTACGGCGATGGGGCGCCCGCGTTGCAGGCTGGGCTGAATCACCCCGCCGGACTGTCGTTCGATGGTTCGGGGAACCTGATCATTGCGGATACCGGCAACGGCGTCATTCGCAAATTAGCGCCGTCAGTCGCAACCGGCTCCAAGCCCGCCATCTCTTCGAACGGCGTGATCACCGCGGACCAGTTCGGCGCGTATTCCACCATCTCTCCCGGCACATGGATCGAAATCTACGGCACAAACCTCGCTCCCTCGATCGCTACTTGGGATAGCGCGTTCACCAACGGCAATACCAATGCGCCCACGACGGTCGGCGGTACCACGGTGACAGTCGGCGGTTTACCCGCATATATCGACTACGTGAGCCCGACGCAGGTGAATGCGCTCGTGCCGCCCGGTCTGGTGACGGGCTCGCAGCAAGTAGTAGTATCGACCGCCGGTGGACAGAGCAACAGCTACAGCGTGAACGTCACCAACACGTCGGCGGGCCTGCTTGCGCAGTACACCGTGGGCGGCAAGCAATACGTCGCGGCATTCCATCAGGACGGTACGCTCGTGATGCCGGCGGGCGCGGTTTCAGGCCTAACTTCGAGCCCAGCCAAAGCCGGCGAAACGATCACGATCTATGGCGTTGGCTTTGGCCCCGTGGCGCCATCGCCCGCGGCCGGCCAGTTGGTGCAGACCTTGAACACGCTTTCGACGCCGCTCTCGCTGTTCTTCGGCGCCGCGCAGGGTGCGTTGAGCTACAGCGGACTCGCGCCCGGCTACTTAGGTCTATACCAGTTCAACGTGGTCGTACCCACGGTGGCGAGCAACAGTGCGCTTCCAGTGACGTTCATTGTGGGAAGCACGAATAGCACGCAGACGCTTTACACGGCTGTGCAGTAGATCAGAGGCCCTCGAAGACGGCCGCTAGCGGCAGATCGATGTCGGCTTCGGGGGCCGTAAGACTCGCGGACCTGCATTCATGCAGCGCGCCGTCAAACACGTAGGTTTTCTTGCGGCGCGGATCGATCAGCCAGATGTGAGTCACGCCGAATGCGTGATACTCCGCCAGTTTTTCGAGTACGTCGCTCGTTTCATCGCGGCGGGAAAGAATCTCGATACCGACCAGCGGCGGGGTGTCAAAAATGTCAGTTCCGGGATCTTGGACGGTGACGCAGATATTGGGAATGCGAAATCGATTCGGCGCCAATCTTACGCGCTGCTCCGGCCATATCCAGGCGTTGCTTGCATGATTTGCAAGATATACGGTGATGTTTCGCTGAACCAGGCTGTGCGGTCGCTCGCCCACTTGGCGCTCTACTACGACGCCATTGACGAACTCACGATCCGGCGAATACGCCGTGTCGAGATACTCTTCCACTGAAATTAAAACCGCGGCCACGCTCACATCATATCGCTGGCTGCAAACTCCTAAGCCTCGCGCATAATGCCGGCAAACACCGCGTCCACTGCGAGCGCGGCATCAGCCAAAGGCGCTAACGGAATCGAATCGCCGGATTTGTAGGTCTTTGTCAGACCATCAGGCGTCGAAACCCGCAACTCGCGCCGCCGCGGATCAACCGTCCAGAACGCGCTCGATCCGTTCTCAAGGCAAAGAGCGCAATACTCCGCGGTATCCAAAACCGTGTTGGATCGCGAGAGCACTTCGATCACAATTTCGGGAGCGCCGTGCAGCACATCGTTTTTCGCCGCACGCGCCCAGCGTTTTGATAGAAGCACCGCCACGTCCGCAGCACGAAGCTCAAATTGAGAAAGCCGGAAAGGCAGCTCGATGATCACGGCATATCGATCACTCAAAAGTGCATCGAGCGCTTTACGGAGTTGGTCTTGAACTCGGATGTGCAGGAGCTTCGGCCGTGATGCCGTAACTAACTCTCCGTGATGTAACTCGCAGAGAAATTCAGGATCTTCGGGCAACCGCAAAAACTGGTCGACAGTAATGATCTCCGAAGCCATCGCGGCGACCTGCTCCTGTCTCGATTCTAATACTTGGGTACGCTCGGATCGACCTTATCCGACCACGCGAGGATGCCACCCACCACGTTGCGCACATGATTGAATCCAGCCTGACGCAACACGTTGCAGGCCTTCGCGCTGCGCATGCCGCTGCGGCAGTGGATCACGATATCGTCGTCTGGATTGAATTCGTTCACGTGCTGCGGGAACTCTCCCAGGGGGATCAGTTGCGCGCCCGGAATGTTGCAGATCTTGTACTCGTGCGGCTCCCGCACATCGATCAGCGTGAACTTGTCGCCTCGGTCGATCTTCTGTTTGAGTTCTACTACGTCAATTTCCTCGTCGGTCACTTTGTGCTCCTCAACCGGCGCCGCCTCGTTGGGTGAAGGCACGCCGCAGAACTGATGGTAATCGATCAACTTCGTGATCGTGCGGTGCTCACCGCACATCGGGCATTCCGGATTCTTGCGCAGCTTCAACTCGCGGAACTTCATGCCCAGCGCATCGTAGAGCAGCAGCCGCCCGATCAGCGGCTCGCCAATTCCCAGGATCAACTTCACCGCTTCGGTGGCTTGAATCAGTCCGACCGTGCCCGGCAGAATGCCCAGCACGCCGCCTTCGGCGCAGCTCGGAACCAATCCCGGCGGTGGCGGCTCGGGATAGAGGCACCGGTAGCATGGGCCGTCCTCAGTCGCGAAGATCGTCGCCTGGCCTTCGAAGCGGAAGATCGATCCGTAAACATTCGGCTTCTTCAGCAACACGCACGCATCGTTCACCAGGTAGCGCGTCGGAAAGTTATCCGTGCCGTCCACCACCAGGTCGTAATCTTTCAGAATATCGAGCGCGTTCTCGCTCGATAGCGCGACCTCATGCTTCACGATCTGCAGGCTTGGATTGATCGCCTGCATCTTCTCGGCTGCGGAATCGATCTTGTTTCGACCCACGTCCTTGGTGAAGTGGATTACTTGCCGCTGCAGGTTGGTGAAATCGACCACGTCGAAATCCACCAGGCCGATCTTGCCCACGCCTGCCGCAGAGAGATAAAGGCCCAACGGAGCGCCCAGGCCGCCCGCGCCTATCAGCAGCACCTTCGCTGCCTTCAGCTTTTGCTGGCCTTCGATTCCCACTTCGGGAACGATCAGGTGGCG
>DATAUH010000211.1:0-4574 GCA_036268375.1 Bryobacteraceae bacterium
TCGTTAGCGTATCTCCTGTTTTTACCGGAACAGGGTCCGCGAGCCGTCCTTTCCGCGGCTTGGTCGAGCGGCAAAATCTCGCTCGGCAGCCCGCAGTTCGTTTTTTCAAAACCTACCTTCGCAGTTTTGGCCATCTATGGCATCTTTTATTACTTTCAGCGCTACGCAGCCGACCAGACCGTCGTCCAGCGGTACCTCGCGGCCCGCAGCGATCGCGAAGCTGTCCGCGGCGTCGTCATCGGGTCGTTGCTCTGCGTTCCGGTCTGGACCTTATTTATGCTCGCCGGAACTCTGTGCTGGACATTTTTCCGGATTTCGGGCGAGCGGCTGCCCGCCTACGCCGCCAAGGCTGATCAGGCATTTCCCTACTTCATCTCCCACCACATCCCGCCGGGCCTGGCCGGTCTGTTCATCGCCGCGCTTTTTGGAGCCGCGATGGCGAATCTATCCTCCGATTTGAACGCGCTCTCCGCCGTGGGCGTGGAGGACTATTTCCGCGTCTTTCGCCCGCAAGCCTCTGAAAAAGCGCGACTCTCCTGCGCCAAAGCGCTCGTCGCCGCCGTCGGCGGGCTTTGCGTGGCCGTCGCAACCCTCCTCGCGCACACCAATGGGACCGCCCTTTCACTGTGGTACACGATTTCGGCTATCGCGGCCGGCGGGTTGGTAGGGTTATTCCTGCTGGCGTTCTTTGTCCCGCGCGCCGGACGGCGTGCTGCCTATGCGGGGATTACCGCTAGCCTTGTATTTACGGCTTACGCAACCCTGACTTCGGAAAATGGCAAGATCTGGAACCTTGGCCATTTCAATTTTCCGCTACATAATTATATGATTGGCGTGATCGGCCATGCCGTGCTCCTGACGGTGGGTTGGCTGGTAAGCTTGCTCGCGCCGGAGAGCGAGAGCGCTGCGGAAGGCCTGACTTTCCGAAATTTCCGCGCGGGAATGCCTGAAAAAGCACAAGTATCCATCAATCGTGCGGTTTAACAGGTGTTTAAGGGTGTTGACAATGGCTGTTGCACTCACCAAAATGTTCATGTATGATGAAAAGGTTTCGCGAGTAGCTTTCTGTCTCTGTGCTACCACTCGTCTACAAGGCGAGTCCGGCCGGAGGTGAGGCCCCGAGGCTTCATCGGATCTCTCCGATTGGAGCATGGGCCTGTCCAAAGCGTTTTTTATCCTCGCATTTTTAAATTTGGGGCCATAATTTGTAATTCCGCCCTGGACTCATCATTCTTTTGATTTTTTGGTTTTTGTACCGCGAAGAGGAAGATCGTGCCGACGTTTAATCAACTTGTGCGTAAAGGGCGCAAACCGCCAGCCTGGAAGACCTCGAGCCCGGCGTTGAACAGTTGCCCGCAGAAGCGCGGAGTCTGTACGCGCGTATACACCTCCACTCCCAAGAAGCCCAATTCGGCGTTGCGGAAAGTGGCGCGCGTCCGCCTGACGAACGGCGTGGAAGTCACCACGTATATCCCAGGCGTTGGCCATAACCTGCAGGAGCACTCGATCGTTTTGATTCGCGGCGGCCGCGTCAAGGATCTTCCCGGTGTCCGCTACCACGTGATTCGCGGCGCCCTGGATACCGCGGGCGTTGCCAACCGCAAGCAGGGACGTTCGAAGTACGGAGCCAAGCGGCCTAAGGTCGCGACCAAGTAGGAAAGCATATGCCACGCAGACGCAGAGCAGTAGTTCGTGAGATCCTGCCGGATCCGATATATAACTCGACGCTGGTGGAGAAGTTCGTCAACTCCATGATGTGGGATGGCAAGAAGAACACCGCACAGGGAATCTTCTACGACGCCATGGACAAGTTGAAGGACCGCACGGGCGACGATCCGCTCAAGGCTTTCAAGAAGGCCGTCGAAAACGCCAAGCCTCTGCTCGAAGTGAAGACGCGGCGCGTGGGCGGTGCGAACTACCAGGTGCCGATCGAAGTTCCGCAGACCCGCCGGACTTCGCTGGCGATGCGTTGGATTATCAGCAATGCGCGCGGCCGGGCGGAAAAGGGCATGGCGGACAAGTTGGCGAACGAGTTGAATGACGCCTCGAATCTGCGCGGCGGAGCGATCAAAAAGAGAGACGACGTTCACCGCATGGCAGAGGCCAATAAGGCGTTTGCCCATTATCGGTGGTAGGAATCTGTAGGAAGCCGTCCGTCGCCGGCGCACTTAGCCAGTTCAACGTGGCTCTGGGTGAGGCGGACGCAAGGGTGGATAGAGGGACGAAGAGCCGTAAACAGTGAGTCGGTTCCGGTTGCGATAGCCGGCAATTGCCAGGTCAGGCAAGATGCACAACCGGTAACCAGGCACTGAAAAATTTTTTATGCCAAGAACTACACCGCTCGAGAGGATGAGAAACATCGGCATCGCCGCACACATTGATGCCGGTAAAACCACAACCACAGAGCGGATTTTGTATTATACGGGCCGGTCTCACAAGATCGGCGAAGTCCATGAAGGCACCGCCACCATGGACTGGATGGAGCAGGAACAGGAACGCGGCATCACCATCACTTCCGCCGCCACCACCTGCGAATGGCGCGACATGCAGATCAACATCATCGACACGCCCGGCCACGTGGATTTCACGGCCGAGGTGGAACGCTCTTTGCGTGTGCTCGATGGCGCGGTCGCGGTCTTCGACGCAGTAGCTGGCGTGCAGCCCCAGTCGGAAACGGTTTGGCGGCAGGCGGATAAGTATCACGTTCCGCGCATTTGCTTCATCAATAAGATGGACCGCGTAGGCGCTGATTTCTATCGCTCCGTCGACACGATTGTCGATCGGCTCAAGGCGCGACCGGTTCCGATTCAGATTCCGGTGGGCGCCGAAGATCAATTCAAAGGCATTGTCGACCTGGTGAAGATGAAGGCGGTCATCTGGCGCGACGAAACGTTGGGCGCGGAGTTCGACGTGGTTGAGATTCCGGCCGATCTGGCTGAGAAGGCGCAGTCCTACCGCGAGCAGATGATCGAAGCGGTCTCGGAATTCGATGACACGCTTTTTGAAAAATTCATTAACGGCGAAACGCTCACCGAAGACGAGATCCGCGCCGGCCTGCGCAAGGCCACCATCGCGCTTAAGATCTTCCCGGTGATCTGCGGCACAGCCTTCAAGAACAAGGGCGTCCAGACGATGCTCGATGCGGTCGTCGATTATCTGCCTTCGCCGCTCGATATTCCGGCGGTCATGGGTACGAGCATCGACAATCCGGAAATTAAGATCCTGCGCAAGGCTTCCGACAATGAGCCTTTCGCGGCGCTCGTCTTCAAGATTATGACCGACCCGTATTCGGGTCAGCTCGCGTTCTTCCGGGTCTATTCGGGCAAGCTCAATGCCGGCGAATCGGTGTTTAACGTCGCCAAAGGCCGCAAAGAGCGCGTCGGCCGCCTGATGCGCATGCACGCCAACAAGCGCGAGGATATCAGCGAAATCCTCGCCGGTGATATCTGCGCCGCGGTCGGGCTTAAGACGATTTCGACGGGCGACACGATCTGCGACGAAGACTCGCCCGTCACTCTTGAGCGCATCGATTTCCCGACGCCGGTCATCCAGCTCGCTGTCGAGCCGAAGACCAAGGCCGATCAGGAAAAGCTCGGCATGGCTATTGCCAAGCTCGCCCAGGAAGACCCCACATTCCGCGTCAACACGGACCCTGAAACGGGACAGACGATTCTTTCCGGCATGGGCGAACTGCATCTCGAAATCATCGTGGATCGCATGATGCGCGAATTCGGCGTCGCCGCCAATGTCGGCAAGCCGCAGGTCGCGTATCGCGAGACCATCCGCCAGATGTCGGAATACGATTACACGCACAAGAAGCAGACGGGCGGCAGTGGCCAGTACGCGCGCACCAAACTGCGCGTCGAGCCGAACCCCGGCAAGGGATACGAGTTCGAGAACGAAATCCGTGGCGGCAACATCCCCAAGGAATTCATCCCGGCGGTGGAAAAGGGCGTGGTGGAAGCGCTCGAAGGCGGCATTCTCGCCGGCTTCCCGATGGTCGATGTGAAAGTTACAGTCTACGACGGCGCGTATCACGAAGTCGATTCGTCGGAAATGGCGTTTAAGATCTGCGGCTCCATCTGCTTCAAGGAAGCCGCACGCCGCGCCAAGACGGTTCTCTTGGAACCCGTTATGGCAGTCGAAGTGGTAGTGCCCGAAGAGTATATGGGACCGGTGAACGGCGACCTGATCTCGCGGCGCGGCCAACTCGAAGGCACCGAAATTCAAGGCACCACTCAGGTAATCAAAGCCAGCGTACCGCTGAGCGAGATGTTCGGTTATGTGAACGAACTGCGCTCGCGCACGCAGGGCCGCGGCAGCTTCACCATGCACTTCTCGCGATACGAAGAAGTGCCCAAGTCGGTCTCGGAAGAGATCGTGAGTAAAGTTCAGGGAAAAGTTACGAAGTAAGCAATTCTAAGGAGATTTCCAGCCATGGCAAAGGAAAAATTCGACCGTAGTAAGCCGCACGTAAACATCGGGACGATCGGACACATCGATCACGGCAAGACCACCCTGACGGCGGCCATCACCAAGGTGCTGGCGAAGCACAATCCGAAGAACAAATTCCG
>DATAUH010000212.1:0-2563 GCA_036268375.1 Bryobacteraceae bacterium
TTCGTATCAAAGATTTACGCAACTTTCGCGAGTAGTACGGGTACTATGGTTATTCATGCGATTTGAGACCACGATCAATCGTCCATTTGAGGTTTCGGGCGTTGGTCTTCACAGCGGAGTTCCCGTCCACCTCCGCATGACTCCTGCTCCCGCCGGCACAGGTATTGTATTCCGCCGGACAGATCTGGAGTTCTTTGCTATCCCCGCCAGTTGGAAGCATGTCGCCCGTGTGAGCTATGCCACCAGCCTGATGCGACAGGGTGTTCTCATCCAGACCACCGAGCATCTGCTGAGCACTCTGTACAGCTTCGCCATTGACAACGCTTTTATCGAAATCGACAACCTCGAGGTGCCGATCCTCGACGGCAGCGGCAAGCCGTTCGTTGACCTTCTCCGTTCCGTTGGCGTGCGCGCGCAGCGCCGCCGCCGTAAATATCTGCGCATCTGCCGGCCTGTCACGGTCGAAGACGGCAAAAAGCGGATCTCGATCATTCCCGATGACGTCTTCCGCCTCACTTGCGAAATCGACTTCCCCGGACCGATCGGCAAACAATCGCTCGAAATGGAAGTGACTCCGGAGCGCTATGCGGCCGAGCTTTCCCCCGCGCGCACTTTTGGTTTCGAGCGTGAGCTCGATCAGTTGCGCCAGATGGGCTTGATCCGCGGGGCTTCGCTCGATTCCGCGGTCTGCTTCACCGATGCGGGCGTTCTCAATCCCGGCGGCCTGCGTTTCAGCGACGAATGTTGCCGTCACAAGGCCCTCGATCTGATCGGCGATCTCGCGCTGATCGGCCGTCCGCTGCTCGGTCATGTCATTGCCGAGCGCGCCGGACACGCCATGCACACCGCGCTGGTCGCGAAGATCATGTCCGATCCGTCGCTCTACGACCTCGTTACTTTCGATCAGCTTGCGGCCCGCGTCGTCGAAGCTCTCGTGCCTGCCAACTAATGGCAAAACGCCGCCCGAAGCGCTTCGACGCACCCAAAGAAGTCCGCGCCATCGCGCGCGAGCGCGTCGGCCCGGTAAAAGCCGGGAAAGTGATCAAGCCCAAAAGCGAACGACGGCCCAGGTATAAACAGGATCCGCTGGCCGATCAGGCCTAATACTACTGTGTTATAAAACATGATAGACTAAAAATGTTTTGAACACACCCTTTTCGAGACCCAGGGCACAACAGAAGCGCTTTGAGGCATATCTTGACCGGTTGGCGCAGACCGCCGGTCACCTTGATCGCTCCTTACCTTTGAAGAACTATTGCAGGGGACTTTTACTCCCCGGAGAGCGCAAGAGCGTCGAGCCCATGGCGGCGCGACTGGCGCCGGAGAACGTTCGGCGGATGCATCAGTCGTTACATCATCTGGTGGCCGACGCTCCGTGGAGCGATGAAGAGATGCTGCAACGAGTGCGCGACTATACCCTCGCTGCGATGCAGAAACGGGAGCCTGTGGTTGGCTGGATCGTCGATGATACGGGCTTTCCCAAGAAAGGCAAAGAATCCGTAGGGGTGGCGCGCCAGTATTGCGGACAGTTGGGGAAACAGGACAACTGTCGTGTGGCGGTGAGTTTGTCGGTGAGTACAAGTACTCTGAGCGTGCCAGTGGCCTACCGGCTCTACTTGCCCGAGAGGTGGGTCAGCGATGACGCGCGCCGGAATAAGACAGGCGTTCCCGAAGAGATTCAGTTCCAAACCAAGCCGCGGATAGCGCTCGATCAGATTCGCCGGGCGGTGGAGCAGGAAGTTCCTCGCGGCGTGGTTCTGGCAGACGCAGCCTACGGCATGGATAGTCGGTTCCGCGACGGACTGCGAGACCTGCATCTGGAATACGCCGTTGGCATCCAGTCTTCGGCCAGCGTCTGGGAACCGGGCCAGACACCGTTGCCCGCCAAGCCGAAGCAAAAGATGGGACGGCCGCCGAAACTGCTGCGGCGCGATAAAAATCATCAACCGGTCAGCACCAGGCAACTGGCCATCGCCTTACCGGAGGGGGCATGGGAAGAGGTTGCCTGGCGGGAGGGCAGCAGGAAACTCTGCTCGCGGTTTGCGGCGGTCCGTGTCCGGCCCGCGCATCGGGACTACTGGCGAAGCGAGCCACATCCGGAGGAATGGCTCCTGATCGAGTGGTCCAAAGGGGTGGCAGAACCCGCCAAATACTGGTTGTCGAATTTACCTGCAGCAACCGGACTCAACGATCTGGTTCGTATCGCCAAGCATCGTTGGATCGTGGAACGCGACTACGAGGAACTCAAACAGGAACTCGGCCTCGGCCACTTTGAAGGCCGAGGCTGGCGAGGCTTTCATCATCACGCCACGCTGTGTATCGCCGCCTACGGATTCCTCATCGCCGAGAGAAGCCTTTTTTTTTCCTCGGTGCGTGCTGGCAAACTCGAACTACCCGTACCCAAAGTTCCGCCGCAGTTCCAGCCGCGCGGCACCTCCCGTACGTCACGAACGGCATAATCCAGCCTCCATCGCGACGCTACGGATAGCAATCGCGCGTCACATCCTTGGGCAGCTTCCCGGCTGTCCTTTTTGTGGCGCTCTTCGTTTATAACACAGTAGTA
>DATAUH010000213.1:0-3026 GCA_036268375.1 Bryobacteraceae bacterium
GCACGGTGCGCGCATTACTGCTTTCGGCGGCCGCAATCAATCGCTGATGGTCGGCGTTCGTCAGTTTAGACGGAAGATCGGGCTGCTGTTGCAGCAGCTCACGTAAACGCGCTTCGTCGCCCAATTCGCACGCGAATACCAACTCCAGCTCCTTTGGCGTGCGCTCATTCAGCATTCGCAAAACGTTGTCGTGCTTGAATTCGCGCGCAAGGTGATGCGCCATCTTGTTGCCGCCCAGCACCCAGATGTAGATCGTGCCGCCGGCGCGGGGATCACGCATTGGGAACCACTCGCTGGAAACATTCATGCGAATCAGCGCAGGATCTTCGTCTAAGAATTTCCGCGCCAACTCCACGTCGCCGAGCGCCGCCGCCATCAGAAGATCGGACCGGCTGCCGCGGCTGACCAGGTAGCGCGCCACGTCCTGCCTTTCGCGCGCCATGTACTGCGCCGGCGTAGATTCGTGGTCTACATCGAGGACGTTGATGTCTGCGCCGTGGGCCAGAAGGAATTCCGCGATCTCGACCGTGGCCGCAAAGTGCAGCGGTGTTTGACCATCGCCGCCACGGGCATGTACCAGCAATGGGTCGGCGAGGATCAGCTCTTTGAGGCGGTCCAGCTTGCCCAATCGAGCGGCCGCGTGAGCGTCCACACGGGCGCCTCGCTCGATCAGGAAGTCTTCAAGCCCGGTTGGTTGGTCCAGAACGCCGAAACTACCGGCCCACCAGTGGCTGCGGGCATTGATATCTGCGCCGCAACGCAAAAGCACGTCAATCACGGCTCGGTTTCGTCTATGGAGCGCCGCGAGGAGCGCGGTGCCTCCGAAAGCGCCGCCCGGGATGGGGTCATTGAGCGTCTGTTTCCATTCGGGATGGCGGTCGAGAGCCGCCTGAACTTGCACCGGGTCGCCGGTTTCAATTGCCTCAAGCAGGGTTTCTGTGGTGTTCATCTGGTTTCCCTAGTTCCCCGACGGAGATTGGGGTGATGGTACAATTAATAACTCGATTCCTTTTATCATGAGTGAGATGCGGAGGTCGCATCTTTCCCGATAGCCAAGGAATCAAAAGAGAGTGGTAATGGCGAACGTTCTTCCCCTCGACACCCCCCTTCGGACTCTGGCCGAGCCTTTGCTGTCCACTGTCGGCAATACTCCGCTCATCCGGCTGGCCAAAATTCCCGGTGAATTCCCCGGAGTCGAGATTCTGGCCAAGGCCGAATACTTCAATCCTGGCGGGTCCGTGAAGGACCGGGCCGCAACCAATATGGTATTGGACGGCGAGCGCTCCGGGAAGCTCAACCACAACCGGATTATTCTCGATTCGACCAGCGGAAATACCGGGATCGCATACGCGATGATTGGCGCCAGCCGGGGATATCGAGTGAAATTGGTGCTGCCCGGTAATGCGTCCGAGGAGCGCAAGCGCATCCTGAAGGCGTACGGCGCGGAGACGGTTTTCAGCGATCCGGCCGAGGGCTCCGACGGGGCCATTCGCATGGTGCGGAAAATCTACGAGGCTGATCCCGACCTGTACTTTTATCCGGACCAATACAACAACCCGGCCAACTGGAAGGCCCACTTTGAGACCACTGGGCCCGAGATCATCCGTCAAACGACGGGCGGTATCACGCACTTTGTGGCTGCGATGGGTACCAGCGGCACGTTCATGGGAACGTCGCGTCGGTTAAAGCGCGACCTGCCACATGTCAAGGTTTACTCCGTACAGCCTTCGAGCGGTTTTCATGGCTTAGAAGGCCTGAAACACATGCCCACGGCCATCGTCCCGGGTTTTTACGACGAGCGACTGGCCGACGGCAATCTTTGGATTGAGACCGAGGACGCGTATCGCATGGTGCGCCGCCTGGCGCGCGAAGAGGGACTGCTGGTGGGGATCTCGTCCGGCTGCAACGTGCACGCGGCGACCATTTTGGCGCGCGAGCTCGCGGCCAAAGGCGAGGCGGCGATCATCGTCACCGTACTTTGCGACAGCGCGGACAAATACCTCAGCGAACCTTTCTGGGACGAGGAATGATCCATATCGAAAACGAACCGTGGGCGTCGATGGTGGCGCACGCCCGCGCAACTTACCCCAATGAGTGCTGCGGCGCAATGCTGGGCAGCATCGACGGCGACCAAAAGACGGTGCGCGCGTCGATGGAATTGCGCAATGCCTTTGAAGGCGCGCAGGCCGCGCGTTACGAACTGCGCCCCGAGGATTTGATGGCCGCCGACAAAGCGGCCCGCGAGCGCCAGATGGACCTGATCGGCATCTATCATTCGCATCCCGATTGCGACGCTTATTTTTCCAAGACCGATCTGCAGAATTCCTGCCCGTGGTATTCCTTTGTGGTGCTCTCGATCCAAAAAGGCGAGTTCAACCACGCCAATAGCTGGCTGCCGAACGCCGACCAGACCGACGCAGCCAAAGAGGAGCTGACTTACTAACATGGCCAAAGTTTTGATTCCGACGCCGCTACGACAATTCACCGGCAAACAGGACTCGGTGAGCGCTTCCGGTTCCACCGTGGGTGAAGTGCTCGACGCGCTCACCGGGCAGTTCCCGGATTTACGCAAACAGATCTTCACGGATGAAGGCAAGGTGCGCAGTTTCGTGAACGTGTACCTGAACGACGAAGACATCCGCTACTTGAGCAAGTCCGCTACGGCAACAAAGGATGGCGACACGATTTCGCTGGTGCCATCGATCGCTGGCGGCTCGACCGTCGCGGAGCCGCCGAGCGCGCCCGCTCCGGCTGAAGCGTTGACTAAGGACGAAATCCTGCGGTATAGCCGGCACCTGATCGTTCCCGAAGTGGGAATCGAAGGCCAGCTAAAGCTGAAGGCGGCAAAGGTGCTGCTGATTGGCGCGGGCGGCCTGGGCGCTCCGCTGGGCCTTTATCTCGCGGCGGCCGGCGTGGGCAAGATCGGGCTGGTCGATTTTGACGTGGTCGATTTCACCAACCTGCAGCGGCAAGTAATCCACTTCACCAAGGACGTGGGTCGAAACAAGATCGATTCCGCGGCCGAG
>DATAUH010000214.1:0-13726 GCA_036268375.1 Bryobacteraceae bacterium
CATCTACGACCACGTAGCGCCCCCCGCGTGTCTGCCCGATGGCTTCTCTGCATCCGCCGCCGACACCGGCACTGGCCGCCCGTTCGCCTTCGACCGCCTCGGAATCCGCGTCCCCGCCGTTCTCGTGTCTCCTTACATCCCGCGCAACACTGTCGTCCCAGGCCCAGACGAGCCCAATGGCCGCGCCTACGAGCATGCCTGCATCCCAGCCACGGTCGTCGCGCAGTTCCTGCCCGATTACGATCAGAAGAACCAGCGCACCCCTCGTGAAAAGGCCGCTGCGAACTTCCTCGATGTGCTAACCAACCAGATGCGACCTGACGACGATTGCGTCGTCTTCAAAATGTGAGGCTGTATGCCGAAAACCATCGACGTACCGAAAACTCCCGAAGATTCGTTCAATCCCGACCGGCCCGCTTCCGCGCTGCTGCAATCGCAAGCCGCCCACTTATACGAAACGCTGAAGTGGCACATCGCCGAGTTACAAGCGCTGCTTGCCGTAAACCCGCAGCGGCTGCGCACGGAACGCGAAGTTGGCGACTATGTCAGGCAGATCACTCAGGTTCTGCATCCCCACTCGCGTAAGCGGGTCAGTAAGTAGGAACTTATGCGGCACTTACTACTTTGTGCGCCCATGTTGGCGGCAGTTGCGTTCGCGCAGCAGACCACTACGCCCAATCCCGGCATTGTCGATTCGCCTGACGAGCTTCAGAAGCTCAAAAACTCCTGCAGTTCCTTCCAGATCTCATCCATTTCCGCGTGCGCCGAAGAACTGTTCACTGGCCATCCCTTCCATATCGCCGTCGGCAGTATCGCGCCGCAGAACGGATTCGGCGGGGGTCTCGCCTATGTAGGCGCAACCAACACCGACAACTGGCGCATCACCTGGAACGCCGACGCGATCGCATCCAATAACGGCTCCTGGCGCGCCGGCGCATACGCCAACTTCATCCACAGCAGCAATCAAGCTCCGCGCCCCGTCTTCGGTTCAAAAAACATCGACATCAACCTGGTATCGCTGCCGGAACATGCGATCTATTCCCTCTACGCCCAGGCAACCTCGCTGAATAAGTTGACTTACTTCGGTCTCGGCGAGGATTCCCCCGAATCGGGTCGCTCCTTCTTCGGAATGCGTGAGATCATTGCCGGCGGCAAAGTAGTTGCCCCCGTCAACAATCGTCTCAAAGTCTCCGTCACGGCGGAAATCAATGGTCGATTTGTCGACCTGCGCCCCGCCCAGGGTCAACCCAGCCCGTCCATCGAACAGCTCTACACCGATGCCACCGCCCCCGGGCTTTCCCGTCAGCCCGGATTCTTTCAGAGCGGCGAAGGCATCCGCATGGCCCCGGTCTTCGCCTCCGATATCATTCGCCTCAACTACAACGCCAACTATCAGCAGTATGTCGCTTCCGGCTCCGGCTATTCCTTCCAGCGCCTCACCTTCGATCTCGGCCACCAGTTCGCCCTTTACAGCAAGAGCACGCGCTCCCTTCTGCCTCGAGTCGGCAACGGACCCGACGATTGCTCCATTAATCCCTCCGACAAGACGGCCAGTTGCCCGCCCGTCGTGCGCAATCTCGAAGGCAGCTTCGGCTTTCGTATGTTGAGCGTCTTTTCCGTGACGCAAGGCTCCAACATGACGCCGTTCTACTTCCAGCCCACGCTCGGCGGCTCGGATATCAATGGCGCCATGTCGCTGCCCAGCTATCAGGACTATCGCTTCCGCGCGCCCGACCTGCTTCTCTTGCAGCAAAGTTTTGAACACTCCATCGGCACGCTGCCCATCGGCATTCTGCTCACCGCCGACGAAGGTAAACTCGGTCTCACGCGCGGCGATCTCGGCTCCGCGCGCTGGCTGCACAGCTTCGGCGCCGGCCTCACCATTCGCGCCGGCGGCTTCCCCGTCATTTCTTTGATGTTCGCTTTCGGCGGCCACGAAGGCACTCACACCATCGCCAACGTCAATACATCGCTCCTTGGCGGCGGTTCACGCCCGTCGCTTTACTGAACGGCGGGCCGCGCCGCGCTATATCAGGGATGTTACTGATGCGCAGTCAATGTTCAGCATATTAGACTGAACTGCTGTCTCATCCTGTATTACTCTTCACATCCCAGTCGCGAAACGGAGCACCCGAATGATAGAAGCAAAGCTGATAGTCGGTAGATTCATCAATCTTCCGAACGCCGTTGTGATGCCGCCGGGCCTTGTATTAGGGGCTGTCGGTTCATTCCAGTTGGTGGGGTTACAAACTTGTCATATTCAGGAATCGACAGGCGTTTTCACCAAAACCAGCGGCATTCAGGCAGGAGCAGGCGCGAAAGCGCACAGGAATTTCAGGTTTTTGCCCTGGTTATCCGGCCGGATCAGCGAAGTCGATCTTGTCGGCTCGGACGTACTGACCGGCCCTATGAGCGGCTGCTGGCTAATCTCATACAGAAAGCCCAACGGCGTTCCACATGCCGCGCATCTCGGGACGGATGTTGCAAGCCCCGTGGGAACGGCGGCCGTTAATAACACGTGGAACAATTACGCCATCGCGAACCCTGGCAACGTCATTGGAGGATTCAATCCGTTGCGCCATTGGAACGGCGCTCTTCCCGTCGGCAGGCCAGGTGAGAACGGTACTCCAAGATTCTTCGGCCTCTTTACAACCGCGGGCCAGTATTACACGATCGTAACGTTCCAGCAGCTTGCCAACACGGCCTTGCTTCGCATAGCCGGCGTTCAACTCACCCCCACAGTAACGGTAGCCCGGCTGCAACAAGTCGACCAGCCGGGAGCCTAAGCGGCATTGTCAGAGAAGCGGCGAACTCTACTGCTCATCGTCAATAGATGCTCGGGTAACCCTCCACGAGGCAATCGCCTCGCGAGGGTTGCCCGGTCCTCAACGCCTACCCTTCGCCCCATTCTTCGTCAAATTCTCCGCCCAAAACAGCCCGGCCTTCCCGCCGCTCACAATATCTAAATCGCCGTCGCCATCCAAATCCCGCACCACAATCTGCATTCCGCCGCCCATGCGCCCGCCATACTCAATCATGTGCCGGATCCATTCCACGCCGCCGTTGGGCGCGCTCCTTCCGCCCGCTGCCGCGGCCTTGCGCCACTCATACCAATACAGCCCGATCGGTTCGCGCTCACCAGGATCGGAGCCGTTGTGCGCAAAGTAGCGTTTCCCCGTGATCAGATCCGGCTGGCCATCGCCATTCAGGTCCACCAGCGCCGAAGCATGCGCCTGGGACCAGGTGTTGTCGATGACGTGCTGCGTCCATTTGCCATCCGCCGTCTGCTCAAACCAGCACAGCCCATAGTTATGCGCCATCGTCGTCAACACATCGGGCCGGCCATCGCCATTGATGTCGAGTACATACATAAACCCGAACTGCACCCGCGCCGCTGCCGCGTCCGGAGCCGCGCCAACCGCTGTTTCCGTGTGACCTGCGGCTGCAATCGGATGCTGATCCCAATCCGTCGCGTGAAATTTCCAATCGCCCGCCGCACGTACGTCCGCCGGAGCCTCGAGCCACCCGGCCGGCGTCAAAATGTCGTTGCGTCCGTCACCGTTCACGTCGCCCACGCCAATCCCGTGCCCGTAGCTTTGCTGCGCCACCACGTGCTTCACCCATTTGCCGTTCTGCAACTCAAACCACGCCAGCGGTACGTTGCGCCTGTCGAATTCCGGCAGCAACTCCAGCGCCTTCCCGTCGTTATTCAGGTCCACCAGAAATGCAAACTCCGTCGGCCCGCTGTGATCGATCTCCTGCGCCTGCCAAAGCCCTTCCTTCTTGCCCGGATTCTTCAGCCAAACGATATTCTGCGAAAAATAACCGAACTGCACCACGTCCGGATAGCCATCGCCATCCACATCGACGATCAGGTCGGAGAAATTGTCGATGTAGCCGTTCGCGTAATCGATTTCCCGCATGCGATGCTTGCGCCAGCTCGGCCCCTCATACCAGAACTCGCCCGAAACGATGTCCGGATGCCCATCCTTGTTGATGTCCGCCACCGCCGCAGTCTCGCTGTAGCCCGGGTCGATCATCTGGACACGAAACGCGATATCGGGCGGGCGGCTCGCCGCGGTCGCAAAGAACAAAGCAGCCATTAGGAACAGCAGAGCTGTCGGTATCAGCCAACTCGTGCGCATTGCGACAGCGTAATCCACCACCACCTTCGCGTCAAACCGCTCGGAGCCGGTTCAGCCCCGACAATCATCGCCCAAGAAAGCGCATCATCGCACCCCAGCGCGCGGCCATCCCCATTCCCGGGTTGTAAAATGAAGTTCTATGGCCGATCTTGCCGCTAAAGAAGCGCGTCTTATCGATTCGCTTCGTTCCATGGAAAGCGTGATCGTCGCTTTCTCCGGCGGCGCCGATTCCGCCTATCTCGCTTGGGCCGCCCAGCGCGCATTGGGCTCGCGGGCCCTCGCCGTCACCGCCGATTCGCCCTCTTTTCCCCGTTCTCACAAGCGCGATGCCGAAGCCTTCACCTCCCAATTCGGCATCCATCACGAATTCATCGAAACGCGCGAGTTCGACAATCCCGACTACTCCCGCAACGCGCCCGATCGCTGCTTCCACTGCAAGGACGAGCTCTTCACGCGCTTGGAAGAGTTCGGCCGTGAGCGCTCCATCGGCCACATCGTCTACGGCGTGAACCTCGATGACTTAGGTGATTACCGCCCGGGACAGAACGCCGCCAAGAATCACTCCGTCGCCGCTCCACTCGCCGACGCCGCGCTCTCTAAAGCCGAAATTCGCGAGCTTTCGCGCGCCGCCGGGCTCCCCACGTGGGACCGCCCCGCCTCCGCGTGCCTCAGTTCCCGCATTCCCTACGGCACTCCCGTCACCATTCAAAACGTTAAAACAGTCGAGACCGGCGAAGAAGAGATCAAAGCGCTCGGGTTTCGCCAGTTTCGCGTGCGCTTCCATGGCGAAATGGTGCGCATCGAAATCGCGCCGGATGAAATGGACCACGCTCTCTCCGTGGATATGGCGCGTCGCCTCACGGCTATCTTCAAACCTCTCGGCTTCAAGTATGTAACGCTCGATCTGGAGGGTTATCGGCAGGGCTCGCTGAACGAAGTGCTTCACCTCGCCGCACAGTAGCGCCGTGCGCCGCAGAACATTGGCGCGTTAACTGCACGCGCGTTGCTATGACTATCAAACAGCTCCAATTTGCCTGGAAATATCGGCGGCCTTTGTGGAAATACCGCAAGCTGATTCGGCATCGTTATGAAATCCTGACCGGCGTTTCTGTGGCAGCAGCAGCCGCGGTTGTTGCGGGAGTGCTGCTGAAACGCGGCGCGCACGCGTGAGCGCTCCGCACACAGAAAACAGCGTAAAGCCTGACCCAGCCCGCATTCCGGGCACAATGGCGGCCGTCACTCTTTTCGGCGTGCCCGTGCGTTTTCACTTCACGTTTGTGCTGATGTTGATCTTTCTGATCTTCATTGGCATCGGCAATAAACAGTCGGGACCCTCCACCGCCATCTACGTCTTGGCGCTGTTCGCCAGCGTGCTGCTGCACGAGCTCGGTCACACGCTCGCCTCGCGCCGCTACGGTATCAAAACGCTGGAGATCGTCATGTTTCCCATCGGCGGCGTTTCGCGCCCCGAGCGCCAGCCCAAACCCTCTGAGGAACTCCCGATTTCGCTGGCCGGCCCGCTGGTCAATCTCTTCATCGCCCTCGCCCTCATCGCATGGATGTCGGTGCAACAGGGCTGGGTCGATATAGCCGCCCTGAAGGAGCCCACCGACGCCAACCTCGCCGAGCGCATCGCCGCCGGAAATCTCGCCCTGTTCGCCTTTAACCTGTTGCCCGCATATCCGATGGATGGAGGCCGCATCCTGCGTTCCTTCCTGGCGCTGCATCGCCCCGTGGAAGAAGCAACGCGCATAGCCGCAGGCGCAGGTCAGGGGCTTGCGATCCTCATGGGTCTCGCCGGCCTGCTCTGGGGCAACTTCGTGCTCGTCTTCGTCGCGCTGTTCGTCTATCTGGGCGCGATGCAGGAAGGCGTGGCCGCCAAAGGCCGCATCTTCACTTCCGGATTCCCGGTGCGCACGGCGATGATCACGGATTTCCGCACGCTCACTCACGGCCAATCCATTCGCGACGCGGGGAACATGCTGCTCTCCACTTCGCAGCACGATTTTCCCGTTGTCCACGGCGATTCCGTGATTGGCCTGCTCACCCGTTCCGCGCTCGTCCAAGCCATGCTCAACCAGGGGCCGGACGCCTATGTCTCAAGCGCCATGGCGCGCGAATTCATCCGCCTCTCGCCTGACATGCCGCTGACCGAAGCTCTCCCCAAACTCTCCGGCCCCGCCGCTTGTGGTCTCGTGATGGACGCCGAAGATCATCTCCTCGGAATGCTTAACTCCGAGCACCTCTCCGAATTCATTCTTCTGCGCCAGGCGACAAGCATCCAGCAACGCCTGCATCACGAATAGCCCGCCGGCCGCATCCCGTTCAGAAAGCTCTTGCTGCACAGGCCAATACCGCACTCCGCGCTGAGCAGGCGCTCCTCGCGCCGCATGTTACGCTCGAAATTTATGGCCTACTCCTCCATTCGCGATCTCGATCTCTTGGGTAAGCGCGTCTTCATTCGCGTCGATTTCAATGTTCCGCTCGACAAAACCGAATCCGGCATGAAGATCACCAGCGACAAGCGCATCAAGGCCTCTCTGCCGACCATTCAATATGCGCTCGAACACGGCGCGGCCGTCGTTCTGGCCTCGCACCTCGGCCGCCCCAAGGGCAAACCGAACGCGGAGATGAGTCTGAAGCCCATAGCCGTGCGGCTCGAAGAAATGCTCGGACGCCCCGTGAAGATGGCGACGGACAGCATCGGCAAAGATGTCGAGGCCGTGCTTCCCAAACCCGGCGAAGTTCTTCTCCTCGAGAACCTGCGCTTCTACAGCGCCGAAGAAAGCAACGATGCCGATTTCGCCAAGCAGCTGGCCGCGCTCTGCGACATCTACGTCAACGACGCCTTCGGTTCCGCCCATCGCGCCCACGCCTCCACCGAAGGCATGATCCAGTTCGTCCCGATCTCCGCCGCCGGCCTCCTCATGGAGCAGGAGCTCAAATACCTCGGCATGGCAACCCGCAATCCCGAGCGCCCCTGCATCGCAATTCTCGGCGGCGCCAAGGTCTCCGACAAAATCGAAGTCATCGAGAACCTCGGCAAGATCGTCGACCGCCTTCTCATCGGCGGCGCCATGGCCTACACGTTCCTGAAAGCCCAAGGGCTTCCGACGGGCAAGTCACTGGTCGAAGACGATAAGGTCGAACTCGCCAAAAAGCTCCTCTCCGAACTCGGCGGCAAGCTGATGTTGCCCGTAGATCACGTAGTCGTCTCCGAAATCGCCGCCGGCGCCCCCAACGACGTTGTCGAGACCATCCCAGCCGATAAAATCGCCGTCGATATTGGCCCGAAAACCATCGAGGCCTACCGCAAAACCATCGCTGATTCGAGGACCATCATCTGGAACGGCCCCATGGGCATCTTCGAAAAGCCGCCGTTCGATAACGGCACCGTCGCCCTCGCGAAAGCCGTAGCCGAATCCGGCGCCACGTCCGTCGTAGGCGGCGGCGACTCTGAAAAGGCCATCAAAGCCGCAGGCGTCACCGCCAAGATAACCCATGTGTCCACCGGCGGAGGCGCCTCGCTCGAATTCCTCGCTGGCATCAAACTGCCGGGGGTCACGGCGCTCGACAGATCGGCCTAAGCGTAACTCCACAGCCAGACGGTACGCTGAGTCTACATACAGACGCGGGCGCTCCCTGTTATTCTCTTCGCTGTTGCTCCGCGCCTCTGATCCGCTAACCCGCGTCGGCCACCGGCTTACTGGACAAATTGTCAAGTTCGTACCAGGACTAAGACAAATTGATCGCCCTCGCGCAGGAAGCTACAATCGCCTCACGAAATGCGCGTAATCCTCGCCGTGGCAGCGGCCGTTTTGCGACTGTGTCTTTGCTTCCTGCCCAGGCCCAAACTCAGCAACATCCTTTCACTTTCGATAAGAACGCTCTCAGACTACTGAAAGAGTCCGAAGCCCTTGATCGGCAATTTGAGAAACGAGCGCTGGTCTACCATGACTCCGAACTGCAGAAATACCTGGAAGCGCTCTCCGTTCCGTTGCTGCCAAAGGATCCGCTGGAGCATGTACAGTGGAAATTCCGCATCCTTCGCGACCCCGCGGTGAATGCTTTCGGCCTGCCCAATGGCTCTATTTATCTGAACACCGGCCTTCTCGCTCGCGCGGAAAACGATGATCAAGTGTTTGCCAGGCTCGCGCACGAGATTTCGCACGTCACGAATCGGGACCCGTACCTCTTCAACCGGACGCTGCGAAAGAAGGTTGTAGAGACCGAGGTGTTCGAGGGCGCTGCTGGAGCCCTCTTTGGCCTCTCGGGTTTTTATGCGACTCGGCACGTGTCCGGTCAGCCGGATCAGATCGGCCTTATCGCTGCCGTCACCGGGTATCCACAAACGTTCGAGCAGAAGTCGGATGAGAATGCGGTCCGACGGTTGAGGCTAGCGGGTCGAAATCCGGCTCAACTTGTTCGTCTGTCGCTGCTTATTAACAGACTGGAGCTTGAACCGGTATCTTTCTGGAAGAACCAGTCAAACATAGAGGATCGGATCGCCTATGAGAAAGCTCTTGTCGGATTAGATAGAGGTCCTGACGGAGTAAGTGATCCTGGTTACGTCGCGCGAATGAAAAGCCTGATTCTCGACGATATCCACCTTGATTTGGATATGAGGCGGTATCGAAGCGCTGTTGCAGCAGCCGAGCGCCTGGTAGACGCATATCCGAACGATGCGATCGCCGTGTTTTGGCTTGCCGAGTCGTATCGTTCGCTCGGACCGCGCCTGGAAGGTATCCGCACAACTTACCAGCAGTTCACCAAGTTTACCGACGAGGACGAAGCGAATCGGCTGGCGGGAACCCCCCAGGGCAAAGCCGCTCTGGATGCTAACCAGAAAAAATCGGAAGAGCTGTACAAAAAGGCTGCAAGTCTCGATCCTGCTCTCGCCGAACCGTATTTCGGGCTGGGATCGTTGTACCAGCAGCAGGGAAAAAAGGGTCAAGCGGCCGATATGTACCGCAAGTACGTTGATCTCTCCCAACGCCCCGCGGACAAAGAACGCGCAAAGTACCGGCTCGCAGAACTCACTAAGACGCTGGGAGAGGTGAAATGAGAAGGACGCAATGGTTCTCCGCCGTCGCGCTGATGTGCGGTATCCTCGCCGGCGATGCACATGCGGATTTTCCTTACATCAACTCAACGTTGAAGAAGAGACAAGTCACCATCCGTAAGGCAGTGGTTCTTCCGGCCGAAGTGGCTTACAAAAGAGTCAGTTTAAAAGGGGTAGTAGGCGGAGCGGAGGAAAGTGATCAGATCGCCGGCGCTTTCTATTTCGTAGTAACCAGGGAACTAGCCGCGCGGGGCGTGGAGGTGCTTCCAAATCCTCTGGAATCGGCTAAAACCGACGCCGATAAGTATGCGATCGCAGACCTGCAAACCAGGTACGACACGCTACGGATGCCGCTACGTAAAAAACCGGGGCGTGTCGAACATGGGCGAATCACGCTCGATGATCGCGTAGCCGCCTTCACGCCTGGGATCGGTTCGGACGCGCTGGTTTTTATTCGCGCCGATGGAGCCAGCATGTATCGAATCGGCTCGTTGCGGCCGGATAGTTTTCGGGCGGAAGTTACCTTCGTCGACGCCAAAACCGGCGACGTCCTGGCGCTCGTGCGCTTCGAACTCATTCGGGATGCCGCAAAGAAGAGCGAAGAGCGCTTGATGAATGGCTTGCGCGATGCGATGCATGACGTTCCTCTCCCGAATCCTCCTACCAAAAAATGAACTGTTAGGCGCGAGCCAGGGATACACCCGCATTGATCAAAAGATCCGCCTCCCGACCCGCCGCCGCTCGCCGACAATAATTCGCACCTCAAAACAAGCGGACCGCTTCGTGGCCTACTCGCGAGGCCTTCTGAAAGCCCGTTCGCCAGCGCCGCGCCACCTGTCAAATTTTATGACGGCGCCTTTGATACTCGGCGCGCGTCCAACATTCCCGGGTATGCTAATGGAACGGCGGTTCTAGTCGCTGCCATGGCCGCCGATGAATAGGGGTTGAAGGGGGTGTTCGTAGTGCGCTCGCGAAATTTCTTTTTGGCAACTGCGCCGCTGATTGCGGCCGTTGCCCTTTACGCCCAGGTCAGTGTGACGTCCACGCTATCTGGTACAGTCACCGATAGCACGGGCGCTCTTGTCCCGGGCGCGGCCGTAACCGTTCGGAACAGCCTGACCGGCGCGATCTATCACGTCGCCAGTGAATCTAACGGCGAATTCAGCGTTCCATCGCTTGGCACCGGCCGCTACGACGTCGCCGTAACAGCCCAGGGCTTTAAGGCCGCCCAAGTCTCGAACATCAACCTGGACGCGGGTGTTCCCGTCAGTATTCAGGTCAAGCTGGAAATCGGCGCCCAGACGGAAACTGTCACCGTCGAAGCGTCGGCGGCCGTGCTGCAAACCCAGAGCGCGTCAATCAGTACAACCCTCACCGGCAGGCAAATCGTCGAACTGCCGTTGGTTTCACGCGAGGCGCTCGATCTCACGTTGGAGTTGCCGGGCGTCTCCACTCCCGGCCGGCCGCGCACCTCTACCGTCAACGGACTCGCGAAGGGCGCCATCAACATCACCATGGATGGCGTCAACGTGCAGGACAATCAGGGCAAGACGGGCGATGGTTTTTACACCAACGTGCGCCCCCGTCTGGACGCCGTGGAAGAGGTCACCATGACCACCGGCGCGGCCGAAGCCGATAGCAGCGGCGAAGGCGCGGTGCAGATCAAGTTCGTCACCCGCTCCGGCACCAACGAATTCCACGGCAGCCTCTACGAGTATCATCGCGATCCCAGCCTGAACGCGAACTACTGGTTCAACAATCGCGATCTCGCGCCCGACCCCAGAACCGGCAAAGCTCCCAGGACGCGCGTGCTGCTCAATCAGTTCGGCGGCCGTCTCGGCGGTCCCGTGATCATCCCGAAAGTCTTCAACGGCAAGAACAAGCTTTTCTTCTTTATCAACTACGAGGAGTTCCGCCTGCCCGAGCAGTCCCTGCGCACGCGCAGCATTCTGACGCCTTCCGCGCAACAGGGCGTTTTCGCATATGGCGCCAACGGTTCGCAGCAGGTGAATCTGCTGGCGCTGGCCGCCGCCAACGGTCAGACCCGCGCCATCGACCCCACCGTGGGCGCGCTGCTTGCGTCCATACAAGGCACAACTCCCCTCGGCTCCGTGTCTCCTTCGAGCGACCCCAATGTGAACCGCTTCAGCTTTATCAACACCGGCGGCCAGGTCCGGAAATTCACCACCTTACGCTTCGATGCCAATTTGAATTCGAAGAACAGCATAGAAGTGTCCTGGAACTATCAGCATCTGTACTACACCGGCAACAAAGTAGATTTCTTCAACTCTACTGACCCCGAGTTCCCCGGTTTCCCCAACCGCGGCAGCATTCCGTCCTACCGCTTTGATGGCGTCATCGCCTGGCGCTCCATCATTTCCTCGCACATAGTGAATGAGCTGCGCGCCGGACTCCAGGGCGGCACCATCCTCTTCGAGCCCGAGACCAATTCCTCCCAATTCGTCAACCAGGGCGGGTTCAATCTCGGCATCAACGCCGCCGACGGCATCACCACCGCGACCTCGGTCAGCGCGCCCAGCCGACGCAACGTCCCCGTCAAGAATATCTACGACACCCTGAACATCACCCACAACGCGCATCACATCACCGCCGGCTTCAGCTTCACCCAAATCAATTTCTGGCAGCAGAGCTGGTCGCAGATCGTACCCAGCATCACTTTTGGCGTCGATGCGACCGACCCCGCGTCAGCCATGTTCTCCGCAGCTAACTTCCCCGGCGCATCCGCCACTGACCTCACCAACGCCAAGGGCATCTACGCGACCCTGACCGGCCGCGTCACCGCCATCAACGATGTCGCCGCCGTCAACGAGCAGGGTCAATATGTTTACTCCGGTCCCGTTGTGCTTCGCGCTCAGGAGCGCGAGACCGGCCTTTTCGTCCAGGACAGCTGGCGCGCGCGGCCAGACCTGACCATCACCGCCGGTTTGCGTTGGGAAGTGCAGTATCCCTTCACCGCCCAGAACAATCGCTTTTCTGTCTCCAGCTTTGCCGGCCTCTACGGCGTTTCCGGCGTCGGTAACATCTTCAAGCCTGGAGTCCTGAGCGGCCAGCCGACCACTTACACGCAACTGGCCACCGGGAGTTCGGCTTACAACACCCAGTGGGGTAATCTCGGTCCGAGCCTTGGATTGGCGTGGAGCCCGAAGGTACAATCCGGTCCGCTGTCATGGCTGCTCGGCCGCAACGGCGCGGGCGTCTTCCGCGCCGGTTATTCCATCGCGTACGACCGCGAGGGCCTCAGCGTTCTCACCGGCGCGCTCACCGGCAATCCCGGCAGTTCCATCAGCGCCACGCGCAGTCTCAGCGTCGGCAATCTCGTCAGCGGTACTGGCACGGATGTGCTCCCGTTGCTGCTCAGTCAACCGGGCCGGCTTAGCGCGCCCGCGTTCCCGAGTTCGCCCTCCTATCCGCTCGCGAGCTCCGTCAGCAGTTCCGTGAACGCGATCGATCCCAATCTGAAAATGCCCTACGTGCAGAGCTGGTCGGCGGGCATTCAACGCGAAATCAGCAAGAGCACGGTCATCGAGTTGCGGTACGTGGGCAACCATCTGTCCCGCCAGTGGACGACAGAAAATCTCAACGAAGTCAATATTGTGGAGAACGGTTTTCTCAGCGAGTTTGAACTGGCGCAACAGAACCTGCAGGCCAACATGGCCGCCGGCCGCGGCTCCACGTTCAAGTACGCCGGGCCGAACACCGGTACCGCGCCTCTGCCCATCACGCTTGCCTACTTCAGCGGACTTCCCGCTTCGCAGGCCGGCGACGCTTCGAAATACACCTCCACTCTGTTCAGCAGCACCACGTACACCAATACGCTGGCCTCGCAGAATGCGAATCCCACCACGTTCGTCGGTAATCTGTCGACAAACAGCGCCGCGCAGCGCGCCAACGCGGCCGCCGCCGGGTTGCCGGTCAATCTCTTCCAGGTGAATCCCAACGTAAGTTCCGCGAACCTGCTTACCAATCTGGGCGGCAGCCATTACAACGCCGGAACCGTCGACGTCCGCCGCCGCATGACCGCCGGTCTGCAGATGGACGTCAACTACACGTTCTCGAAAGGCATGACCAGCATCTTTAGCAGTCTGCGCGCGCCGCTCGCCAGCGGCGTCAGCCCCATCAACATTACGCACGGCCTGAAAATGAACTGGATCTACGAACTGCCCGTCGGAAAGGGCAAGCCGCTTCTGGGTAACGCCCACGGCGTGGTCAATACGGTCTTGGGCGGGTGGGCCATCGACGGTACCGGCCGCGTGCAAAGTGGCAGCGCGTTCAATATGGGTAACGTGCGGCTGGTGGGGATGACCCGCAACCAGTTACAGGCCGACGTGGGAATGCGCTTCAACGACGGCGCCAAGATCGCCTATTACCTGCCGCAGGACATCATCGATAACACCATCCGGGCAAATAACGTGAGCGCTACCACTGCTAATGGCTATGGATCGCTCGGCGCGCCCACTGGCCGTTACATCGCTCCCGCCAATAACCCCGGCTGCATCGA
>DATAUH010000215.1:0-2625 GCA_036268375.1 Bryobacteraceae bacterium
CAAGCTGGCGGATTTCGTACGTGGCCTTGTCCGTGTCCTGCGCCACCGTTATCTCGATAAATTCAGGCGCGCTCTCCTTAAAGACCCGCCGGAAGCTCAGCTTCGCCGTCGTCGCAGTGGCAGAGGTATTCGCTAAGCGGAAGCTTGAAGGGGACTTGATCGTCCCTGCTGCCACCGGAGAGAGACAACCGACCACCGCAAAAAGCAGAGACAAGCCCAAAATTCCTGCGGCTCGAAACGCCGGCTTGGAAACAATTCCGCTCATAGCAACCTTAGATGCCAACCACACCAACCGGCGTTTCACGCCCATCTCGCCGATCTACTCGAGGCCCACGCGCCCGAACCATCGTCTTCACCGCTGGAATCCCAAATCGCACCCGCGCCTGATCCGCCTGGATGTGACACAGCGCCACCGCCAGCGCATCGGCCGCGTCCGCAGGTTCCGGCGTCTCGCTCAGCGACAGCAACGCCCGCACCATCATTTGAATCTGCCTCTTGTCCGCGTGCCCATACCCCGCCACCGACGCCTTCACTTCGCGCGGCGAGTAGCTGTGCACCGCCAACCCATGCTGCGCCGCCGCCAGCAGCACCACTCCGCGAACCTCCGCCAGGCGCAGCGCCGTCCGCACATTCAGCGCGCTAAAAATCGACTCCACTGCCATCACCGACGGCTCAAATTTTCGAATCAATTCACACAGGAGGGAATGTATATCGTGCAGCGCCGCGCCCGCGGATTCCTTCTGCCGCTTTGGATCGACGCGAAATGCGCCGTAATCCAGCATCGTGCACCGGCGACCATCCGTTTCCACGACGCCGTACCCCGTTGGCCCCGCCAACGCCGGATCCAACCCAAGCACACGAATCGCAGACTTTGCAGCTCCGACTGCCGCTGATGTTGAAGTCACGTGTGACAGTCTACGGCGTTCGAAACGCCGCTTCCAGCGCTTTATCCGCGCCGCGTGTCACACGCATTCGAAGTGAATTACCAGCACCGCAAAAATCCTGCACCACAGCAACCGCGCGCCATTTGTAGAGGCGGGTTTACCCCGCCACCCGCCGCGCACCACACGGCCGCCCCGCAAACACAAAACCTTAATTCGCCCCAACCGCTTCCTGAATTTCCTTCTCATCGATATCAAAGTTCGCATACACGTGCTGCACGTCGTCGTGCTCTTCCAGCGCTTCCACCAGCCGCACCATCTGCGTCGCCTGCGAGCCGGTCAGCTTCACATAATTTTGCGGCACCATCCCGACTTCCGCCGACGCCGGCGTAATCCCCGCCTTCGTCAACGCTTCCTTCACCTTTTCCATCGCTTCCGGCGGCGTCACGATGTACCAGCCCGACCCATCATCCTTCATGTCATCCGCGCCCGCTTCCAGCACGATGTCCATCAATTTATCTTCCGTCGCTTGCTCCTTCGGCACCACCACTTCGCCCTTGCGGCTGAACATCCACCCTACAGCGCCCGCTTCGGCCATGTTCCCGCCGTTCTTGCTCATCAAATGCCGAAACTCGCCCACAATCCGATTCCGATTCGTCGTCACCACCTGAATCAACATCCCCACGCCGCCCGGACCATACCCTTCGAACGTCGCCTCTTCATACTGCTCGCCCTCGAGCTGCCCGGTGCCGCGCAAAATCGCGCGCTCGATATTCTCGTTGGGCATATTCTCGTTCTTGCCCGCCAGAATCGCCGTCCGCAGCCGCGGATTCGAATTCGGATCGGCGCCCCCGATGCGCGCCGCAATCGTGATTTCGCGAATCACTCGCGTAAACACGCGCCCGCGTTTCGCGTCCGTGGCCGCTTTCTTGTGCTTGATTGTCGCCCACTTTGAATGCCCAGACATGGCACGTCCTCTTTGCTCACCGACCGTGCTGCCGACGCCGGCGCTTGGAGTCGGCGTTCTGCGCG
Organism: Bryobacteraceae bacterium; assembly: GCA_036268375.1. Lineage (GTDB taxonomy): Bacteria > Acidobacteriota > Terriglobia > Bryobacterales > Bryobacteraceae > PALSA-243. Next base: position 1,914 of record DATAUH010000215.1, read on the forward strand.
ATCGAGTTGATGAATTTTTGGGCGTCCGGCACGCGTTTTCCACCGGCCGGGGCGCGCTACTTGCTGTGCGGAGACTTTGGTATACCGCTTACCCTGCGGAACCACGGCAGTTTAGCACAGCCGGTGGCGCCAAGAAACGGGCTATACTCGCCCCAATACCAGATTTTGGACGCCAATTTTGGACGCTCATTTTTTGCCATCCAGATCCAATCGACGCAATCGCATCGTCACGCGTGGCGCTCATCATGACTGAGCGCAAACTCCGCGTCCTCACCATCTCCTCTCACCCGATTCAATACGGCGCCCCGCTCTTCCGCCTCATGGCCGCGCATCCCAGGCTCGACTTTCAAGTCGCCTACTGCAGCCTCCGCGGCGCCGAGTCCGCCGCCTACGACCCCGAATTCGGCGCCAACGTCCAGTGGGACGTCCCCCTCCTCGACGGCTACAAATGGACCCACATCCCAAATCGCGGCAATGGCTCCGAAACTTTCTGGTCCTGGCGCAACACCGGCCTCTGGAAATTCATCCGCCAGGGAAATTTCGACGCCGTCATCTCCCACATCGGCTACGTCCGCGCCACTTTCTGGATCGCCTACTTCGCCGCGCGCAGCGTTGGCATCCCTTTCATCTTTGGCACCGACGCTTCGCGCATCGAGCCGCGCGACGAAAGCAAATCCAAGCTCGCCATAAAAAAAATCCTCTGGCCCGCAGT
>DATAUH010000216.1:0-18715 GCA_036268375.1 Bryobacteraceae bacterium
CCTTATCGCTTCTCTGCGCATCATCTATTAGACTGCTGTACTCGGCCGTGATTGAAATGGTCGCGCTAATCCTGATTGCGCAAGCATTTTGCGTTCACAGGTTAGCGATGCTTCCTCATCCCCTTGAAGGACGCCCTACGCCCTGAGACTGAACGTACTAAGCGAAACCACCGATGTCCCTGGAGAAACGATTTCGAACGGCATGGAACTAGAATTGCGAATACCCGGCTGGGGACACAATGACGTTGAACGAAGTTGAGTGAGGGGGCAAAGAGAGTTTGTATGCCCCGATTGTATTCGAGTGAACGCGTTGGTCGGCGTCTCTCTGTGGCGCAGCAAGCGCCGGGTCTATGTTCGTAACGTCCAGGGGCGCGAATTATGAAGTCTTTGATTGTAGCCTTTGCTCTGTTCTTGCCGTGTACTTCTTGGGGCGCCAACTTGGCTTCGGACAGAGTCGAAGACATTGTCCGGCGATCCGTCTCGAACATAAATGCCGACTGGAATGCGGCGCCCCAATATGATTTCACCGAGCGGGATATAGTCACGCGGCACGGAAAACGGCTGACGAAGACCAGTCAGGTGATCATGATCGCTGGTTCACCGTATAACAAACTGATCGCTATGAACGGCGAGCCCCTCTCAGCGGCACAGACTGCCGAGCAAAATCGGAAGGTTGCGGAAGAAACAGATCGGCGAGGGAACGAATCTTCGTCGGCAAAGCAAAAAAGGATAGCAGAGTACCAAAAGGAACGGCATCAGGATCTCGCGCTCATGGCACAGATGGCGAAAGCCTTCGATTTCAAATTGGCTGGCGAAGACACGATCAACGGTCGCCGGTGTTTCGTATTGGATGCGGCGCCGAAAGCCGGCTACAGGCCTCCGACCCGTGAGACACAAGTATTGATTGGCATGCGCGGAAGGATGTGGGTGGATAGCCAAGCATACCAGTGGGTAAAGGTGCACGCCGAGGTCTTCCGCCCCGTGACATTTGGGCTGTTCTTTGCGCGAGTGAATCCGGGAACGGAATTTACTTTGGAGCAGGAACCGATCCAAGGAAACCTATGGCTGCCGAGCCATTTCTCGATGACCTTAAATGCTAGAATCTTTTTGGCATCGCGGCGTTCGAGCGATGATGAAACATATTCCAACTATCATCCGGCCACAGCAATCGCAGTGAATCGGGCAAGTCAACGACAGAAGGAATAACAGGCGGTTCCTCTGTTGAAGACGTGCAAGCGGGCCGAGGTCCGCGGGTAAACGGAAGCCTGCATTTGGCGCCATCGTTTCCGCAGCCGAAGTATTGGTTTCACTTCGGGGGGTACCGATGCACAGTATTCAGCCGGCCGCTCTTCCAGACCGGCAGCCAATCGACCAATTAGTTCTCGCGACCCGATCGATCCAACTGTCGCACGATAAACTACGCGGATAGCCGTTGGTCGCCCCAGCCCGGCTCGTCCAAGCCGTATTCCTGCAGCCGCCGGTTAAGGGTACGGCGGGAGATGCCCACGCGAGACGCCGCTCGGCTTCTGTTTCCTTTGGCTTCTTCGAGCGCGGTCACGATCATCTGGCGTTCGACCGCCGCAAGCGTCATACTGCCGATCTGCTTCCCCGACGTTAGGCGTTCGCCCAGATGTTCCATGCGGATGATTCCATCTTCGACAAGCAACGAGGCAGCCATCAGGACCCCGCGCAGTTCGCGCGCATTTCCCGGCCAGTCGTAAGCCTCGAGCGCGCTGGCAGCGCGCCCGTCGATTCGAAGATCCGGGTTCAGTTTCGCCAGGAAGGCTTCAGCCAGGACCAGAATGTCCGCCCGCCGTTCACGTAGCGGCGGAATGTGTATGTGCACTTGATTGAGGCGGTAAAAGAGATCGGGACGGAAGCGTCCCGTCTCCGCTTCGCGCTCAAGGCTCCGGTTGGTGGCGGCAATGATGCGCGCCATGGGAGTGATTCGCCGCACGCCGCCGAGGCGCAGATAAGGAGCGCCATCAAGTACGCGCAGCAGCTTCGCCTGTATGTTCAGCGGTACTTCGCCCACTTCGTCTAAAAACAAGGAACCACCAGCCGCCAACTCGAACAGACCGGCCTTCGCGCGCATGGCGCCGCTGAACGCTCCTGCTTCAAACCCGAAGAGTTCGCTTTCGATAAGGTGTTCAGGAAACGCCGCGCAATTGCAATCGACCCATGCACCCTGCCGGGCGGAAAAGCGATGCGCCGCCCGCGCCACCAATTCCTTCCCCGTGCCGGTCTCGCCAGTGATCAATATAGCGGCGTCCAAACGCGCGGCTTTCTCAATCAAACGCACTACTTCGCGCATGGCGCCGCTGGCGACCAGAAGCTCGGGCTCACCGTTGAAGAGGTTCATCAAGAGTCGTATCGTCCGCAATTCGGGGGACTTGAAGAATTGATCATTTGGCCAAAGGACTGCACAAATGCGGCGAGTCAGCCGATAAGGGGCACATGGCCGCTCTGTCCAGCACCGCAAAAGCATACCTTGCTTTGGTCTGGATTACTAGCTTTGCCGTTGTCTATCTTGCTTTTCGGGAAGGGCCGTATTTCAGTTGGGTGTTTGCTCTCTATTTAATCGGGGGCATCGCATCTTCAACGCTCAAAGTGAGGCTTCCAGGCGTAACGGGCACGCTCTCGGTCAATTTCGTGTTCGTTCTCCTGGGCATTGCCGAACTGCCGCTGAATCAGGCAATTACGGCAGGTTGCGTTGCGGCCATTGCACAGTCGCTCTTCCGCACGAAGGGCCGCCCGGCGTTGATCCATCTGGCTTTCAACTTGGCGAATATGACGGCGTCGGTCGCCGGCGGATATGCGGCCTTCTACTCGCCATGGCTGAATGGCTTAGCGGCTGGATTGCCCATTCGCCTGCTCGCTACCGTCGCGGCTTTCTATGTTGTGAACACGGCTATGCTCGCCGAGATCATGGCCCTTACCGAGCGCAAGAGCTTCTGGAGGGTCTGGTATTCGAGCGTGAGTTGGGCCGCCGTCCATTACCTGGTGGGGGCGGCCATCGCCGGCGTTATGATCTGCTCCCGCCGCGCCTTCGGACTCTCTTCGTGGCTGCTCATTTTACCGGCGTTCTATCTAATCTACCGGTCTTATCAGATCTACCTGCGGAGCATCGAAGAGGCTCAGGAACTGGCAAAGGCGAAGGCCGAAGCCGAGCAGGCAAACCACGCGAAATCCCGTTTCCTGGCGAATATGAGCCACGAAATGCGGACCCCGATGAACGGCGTTATGGGCCTCGCGGAATTGATGCGCACCACGTCACTGACCCGAGAGCAGCGCGACTATGTCGACTCGATCCATTTTTCGGCTTCGGCGCTGCTGGTGGTTATCAACGACATCCTCGACATCTCACGGCTGGAGGCAGGCAAGCTCGATCTGCGGCCGGAGTCTGCCGACCTGCGCGCAATCGTCGATGGAGTATTTGCGCTGCTGCGCCCCAAGGCGGAACAGTCCGGGCTTCGATTCGAGCCGAACGTTGCCGACGATGTGCCGCACTGGATGATGTGCGATCTCGGTCGCGTGCGACAGATATTGCTGAACCTGGCCGGCAATGCGCTCAAGTTCACGACTCACGGATCGGTGAAGATAGCCGTGACGTTCCGTTCCACAGAAGCGCGCCCGGAAATTCTCTTCGCCATCGAAGATACGGGTATCGGCATACCGGAGAATCTGCAAAGCAGCCTCTTCCGTCCCTTCGTTCAGGCCGACTCTTCGGACAGGCGTCGTTTTGGCGGAGCGGGATTAGGCTTGAGCATCAGCGCCGAACTCGTGCGGCTGATGGATGGCAAGATCGGCATGTCGAGCCGTCCCGGCGAAGGTTCCAAGTTCTGGTTCTCCATCCCGTACATTGCTTGCGAAGCTCCGGCCGTTGCTGCCAGTCCGGTGTCGACGTTGAGTACGCTTGCGGTCGCGATCGCCGAACCGGCAAAGCCCGTGGAAACGCATGAGGCGTTGCGCATTCTCGAGCCCTTCACCGCGCTGGTTGTGGACGACAATCCGGTAAATCGGAAGGTCATGCAAGGTTTCCTCAAAAAGCTCGGTTGGAATTGCTTCACTGCGAACGACGGGCGCGAAGCGGTCGAATTCCTCGGCGGACGCGACGTCGAAATCGTCTTCATGGATTGCCAGATGCCAATAATGGATGGCTTCGAAGCGACTGCCGAGATTCGCCGCCGGGAAGCCGGGGTTCGTCGCACGCGAATCGTCGCCATAACCGCGAACGCGATGGTGGGCGATCGCGAGAAATGCCTCGCGGGGGGAATGGACGACTATCTCAGCAAGCCGGTTGTTCTGGCGCAGGTAAAGACTCTCCTGGAATCCTTGCCGGCGCTGGCGAGGAGCGACGCGTGAGGTTCCTCCGCGCCATCGGGGCGCCGCTTCTCACTCTGCTCGCCGGCGGCTTTCTTACCTTGTGGATGGTCCGGAGCGCGCCCGGTTACGATTCCGACGCTTCGGAACTCGACGGCCGCCGCAGCGCGGAAAGCGTCGCCGCTCTGCGTGCCGCCAATGGCGCCTCGCAGCCCATCTTAAAGGCGTATGTGGATTACGTGCAACACCTCGCGCACGGAGATCTCGGAATATCGCGGGCCTGGGGACGACCTGTCGCCGAACTGCTGAGCCAACGCTCGCTCATTACCGCGGAATCGGCGGGCGTCGGTTTGTTTTTCGGATGGTTCGCCGCTGTTGCGCTCAGTTTCGCGGGTTCGATGCATGGCATGCGTCCTATGGCTGCTGCCGGGCGCGCACTCTCGGCGGTATGCCTCTGCGTGCCGGCGCCGGCGCTTGCGATTGTGTGCTGTCTGTTGCTGCGCAACGCCAGAGCGGAGATACGCGTTGCGTTAACTGTCGCTGTTTTGATCGCCGCGCGCACGCTGCTCAGTTCCATTCCAATTATCGAGGCCGCCGGGCGTGAAGGCCATGTCTTGCACGCTCGCGCCCGCGGCGTCAGCGCGCTGCGGCTCTCGCTGAATCACGTTTTGCGCCGTGCCGCGCCGGCGCTTGCGGCCCTCCTCGCCGCGGCGCTGCCGCTTGCGTTCGCGGTCGCCGTGCCGGTCGAGACCGTTTGCAATCTGCCGGGCGCCGGCCAGCTCGCATGGATCGCGGCGCAAAAACGCGACTTGCCGGTCCTTACGGCGATGACCATGGCGTTGCTTACGTTGACCCTCTTGACCGGTACGCTTACCCGTTCCTTTTCGAGAGCGCGTGCGGGCATCGCCGAAAGGAGCGGCGTGTGAGTTTCGCATCCGCGGCTTTGCAACCTGCGGCATCTTCGCGCGTGTCGGCTGGCGCATGCGCGCCGCGTTCTCCACGTTCGCGCGCGCGTCTTCTGGCGTTTGCGATATTGTCGTTGCTCATTTTCGGTGCAGTTGCGGCCGGTTGGATCTGTCCATGGGGCTACGCGTCGCAATTTCGCGACGCGGCGGGCGCCGCGCCTTCGCTCCGCTTTCCGTTCGGCACGGACGATCTCGGGCGCGACCTGCTCGCACGCAGCCTGTTCGGTATGCGGTTCTCGCTTGCGGTCGCGAGTGGGGCCGCGCTATTGGCCACGGCTGTCGCATCAATCGCCGGCATCCTTTGTGGGTACCTCGGCGGAATCGCAGAACGGGCGCTCGAAATGGTGAGCAGCCTGCTGATGTCGCTCCCCTGGTTGTTTTTGCTGCTGCTGGTGCGGGCGCTCCTGGCGCTCGATGTACCTGCTGAACAGTCGGCTTGGGTTACATTCCTGCTGCTTGCGCTGCTCGGATGGGGGCCGTCCGCGCGCGTCATTGCCGAATCGACACGCGCCCTGCGCGACTCGCCCTTTGTATCGCATGCGCGCGCACAAGGCGCAACAACCGGCTCGGTGTTGCGCCGGCATGTGTTGCCGAACCTCGGCGGTTTGGTGCGTGTCCAGTTTCTCATTCTGCTGCCCGGATTCATCCTCGCCGAAGCCACTTTGGGATTTCTCGGATTGGGCGTCTCCGAGCCTGTGCCTTCGTGGGGCGGGATGTTGCGCGATCTCGAAGACTATTCCGCCATTGCCGAACAGCCGTGGCGTCTGGCTCCGCTCGCGCTACTTGTGCTGACTGTACTTTGTCTCGAACGCCTGGCCGCGAAGGAGCCTGCACCAACTCGACTATGAAGACCTCCCATTTTCTGATTCTCGCGACTATGTTTGCTTCCGCCGCCTGCGCCGCTTCCGCAACTCGCCCTGCGGCCCAGTGGGGTGGCGAACTGCGCATTGCGATCCACTCCGACCCCAAGACGTTCCACCCGCTGCTTGTGACGGAAGATTCGGGTAGCCTGATCGGCTATTTGACGGGAGGCCGGCTCCTCCGCTGGAATCATACGACACAAATGATGGAACCCGAACTGGCGCGCACGTGGCGCGTTACGCCGGGAGGCCGCGAGATCCGCTTCGAACTCCGCGAGGACGCGCGCTTTTCGGATGGATCATCGGTTACGCCGGCGGATGTGGTCCTCACTTTCCACACGCTGTTTGATCCGAAGACCAATTCGCCCGATGCCGAAGCCTTTCTCGCAGGGGGAAAACAGGTCGTAGTCGAAGCCGCCGGTCCGCACACCGTCCTGATGCGTCTGCCGCAACCCATCGCCGGGGTCGAACGGTTGCTCGGGAATATCGCTATCGTAAACGCACGCGCGTTAGCTTCGGTTTCCGATCCGGCGCATATGCCGACAGCCGGGGCCTTTCACGTCACGGTTTATACGCCCGGCGCCGCGATCACGCTGAGCCGCAATCCGTATTACTGGAAGACTGAAAATGGACGGCGCTTGCCCTATCTCGACTCGATCCGGGTGCAGATTCGTCAGGACCGCTCGCTCGAACTCAACAGCCTGCTGGCGGGCGAACTCGATGCGATCTCGGGGGTCGATCCGAAGGCTTTCGCACGCATCGGCAGGGCCCCGGGCGTTATCGCAGCCGATGCGGGAGCTTCACTCGATTCCGAACAGTTGTGGTTCAATCAGAATCCCGCTGCCCCCATCGCCGACTACAAGAAGGCCTGGTTCCGCTCGCGTGAGTTCCGCCGGGCTCTGTCATCGGCGATCCATCGCGCCGATCTGGCGCGTCTGGTCTACGATTCTCACGCCTCGCAGGCCGCCGGCATTATGCCAGTCTCGAATCGCGCCTGGACCGATCGCAACATCACTACGCCTGCGTATGACGTTGCGGCCGCGGAGAAGTTGCTGAATGCTGCCGGGTTCACGTTGAAACAGGGAACGCTCCGCGACAGCGCGCAGCATCCGGTTGAGTTTTCCGTCATCACCAACGCCGGGAACACCGCGCGTGAACGCATGCTTGCGCTGATCCAGCAGGACCTCGCGCGTATCGGTATTCGCCTGCGCTCGATCACCCTCGATTTCCCGTCCCTTATCGAACGGATCACGCGCAGCTTCGACTACGATGCCTGCCTCCTCGGACTCGTCATGGACGATCTCGACCCCGATTCCCAGATGAACGTCTGGCTCAGCTCGGGCCCAAATCACCCCTGGTATCCGGATGAGAAAGTCCCCGCCACGCCGTGGGAAGCGGAGATCGATCGCCTCATGCGGCAACAGAGTCACGAGACGGATGCCGCGGCGCGCAAGCGCGATTTCGATCGCGTCCAAGAGATCGTCGCCGATCAGGCCCCGGTATTGTTCCTGGTAGTGAAGAATTCTCTCGCCGCGTATTCCGCACGGACCGCGAATGTCGCGCCGTCGCCCTTCTTCCCCTATCTGCTTTGGAATGTGGACCAGATCTGGCTGCGTGCGGAACGCCGATGACGTCTCTGCTTGAAGTCGATCTCACCGCGGGTTTTCCGAATCGCCCGCAAGTTCTCGACAGGGTGCGCTTTTCAATCGCCGAAGGCGAGGCTTTTGGCTTAGTCGGAGAAAGCGGCGCCGGCAAGAGCACGATTGCGCTCGCTCTGCTGGGTATGCTCGCGTGGAACGGGGCGCGTGCGGTCGGAGCGATCCGTTGGCGCGGACAGAATCTGCTCGAATGGAAGGAGCGCGACCTGCGCCGTCTGCGTGGTAAGGAGATCGCGCTGGTCCCGCAGAGTCCGGCGGGGGCCTTGAACCCGGCGCTTACGTTGGCGGCCCATTTCGAAGAGGCGTGGCGCGCTCATGCAGACGAGCCTTGGAGGAAAGGCCGCGGGCGTGTCCCCGAGTTACTCGAAGCGGTGCAACTCCCAGGTGACGAAGCGTTCCTGAAGAAGCGTCCGCGCGAGTTGAGCGTAGGAATGGCGCAGCGATTTGTGATTGCTCTGGCGTTGCTGCATCGGCCCGCTTTGCTTGTCGCGGATGAGCCTACGAGTGCGCTTGACCCGATCACCCAGGCGGAAATCCTGAAGCTTTTCGCGGCCATTCACGAACGCGGGGCCGCACTGCTCTATATCTCGCACGACCTTCCATCGGTAGCCGAGTTATGCGGCCGCATCGCAATCCTTTGTGAAGGGCGGGTTGTGGAGTCAGGTGACTGCCGTGAGCTTTTCTTTCAGCCGCAGCATCAATATACGCAGCGTCTGATAGATGCCATCGCAGTGTGGCCGCCGCGCGATTAAGCAGCGTCAGCCTTGCAGACTTCCGCCATCCTTAAGGCCGCGGTAGGTGTTTTAAGATTATGATGCTGGGTGAAGCAGGCCAGGGTCAACGACCGCGTGAATCGTTTCTTTTAATCACCGAATTTGCAGGGCAGTGTTGCATCTATAAAAGCGACAGCGTAGAAGGTCGCCGGCTTGGTTCTGCGATCACCGGATCGTCAGACCAAAGATGTGTTCGACGAAGTTGGCTTGACCACGAAAGTCGTTCTTTGCTATCCACTTCACCTGGCAATTACATATCATGCTCATCGTTTCCATTCCTTGAATCCTTTGCCGCGCCGCAGCGAAGGATCGGAAGCCCTGACAGGCTCGGAATCTCCGTCTTATAGCTCTGTAAATCTTGTTCGATGATGTTATTTAAGTATTGTACGGGTCGACAACGACAGTGCCGGCCGAACTCGCCCGTCCGTGGTCGAGGATGGCCAGGCGAACGCAGAGCTTTCTGCAGGAACCGCTTGGCTGCAACCGCATCGCGCTTCGCGCTGAGGAGAAAGTCGATCGTCGCGCCAGTGGTATCCACCACCCGATATAAGTAGGTCCAATTGCCAGCCACCTTGCAATACGTCTCATCCACTCGCCACGAGCGGTTCGTGTTTCGCAATTCCGGGCGGCAGCGGTTCAGTTCCGGCGCATACCGCTGGACCCAGCGCCAGATCGTGACGTGGCCGATGCTCAAGTTCCGCTCGGCCGTGATCTCTTGCAATTGACGGAAGCTCAGCGGACACCGCAGGTACCAGCGGACACACAGCAGGATGATCTCGGCCTCAAAAATGTCGCCGTGTGAACAGCGCCGGACGTTCGCGTCTCATGTACCGAGAAGACTATCAGATTGTTCGCACCCGGCTTGCAACACTACCCTGTGTCCGCTGGTCCTGCGGTATCCGCTGAGCTTCCGTTAATTGCAAGAGATCGTGCCGAGGCGGAACCAGCCAAAACTACTTCACTGGAGCCGCCGTCTTTTCCACCAGCTTATAGCGATTCGCCTGCGCATCCTGACGACCCGCCAACTGGCGCGCCTCGTTGAATCGCCGCAGAAGATCTGGTACCTGCTTCGCGGCTTCCGGGTCGCCGGAGATCTTAATCGCCCGAATGAGACGGTAGAGCGCCACCGGGTCCTGCGAATCATCGCGCAAGACCTGGCGGCATTGCTCGATGGCAAGTTGCACCTGGCCGGAGTCCAGGTAGAGCCTGCTGAGAAGATTGCGCGCCAGTATCAGCTTGGGCTGAAGCTGAACGGCCTTTGCAGCGGCGTCCAACGCCTTCTGGAATTCCGCGGAGCCTGCCGGCGGGCCTTGCCAGTTGAGCACTTCAGCCAGCAGGTAATAGAGGAACGGATCGGCAGGGCGTCCTTTCAATTCGTCCCGCACCACTCGAACTGCTTCTTCCATCTTGTTTTCCTGCAGGAGTTCGAGCACGCGCGCGTCGGCCGTGCCTGGCTGTGCGGGATCCAGGCGCTCGGCGGCGGCGAAATCGGCGTCGGCCTGATCGATCTGCCCGGTTTGCACGTACAGTATGCCCCGCGCCAAGTGGAGTTGAGGGGATTCGGGAGACAGTTTCAGACCTGCGCCAATCATCTGAATGCCGGCATCATACGATTTGTGTGCAAAGCTCAGGTTGGCAAAATCGAGATAATACCGGACGTTCCGCGGCGAAAGGACGATCGCTTGTCGCAGGGTGCTTACGGAGTTCGGCGTGTCCCCTGCCGCCTCATAGGCCGACGACGCAAGGGCCAGGGCTTCCGCGTCGGGATCGGCGGGAGCGAGAAGAGGTTGCAAGCAGTCGATCGCCGCCTGAAATTTTTGCGCCATGATTTCTACTGATGCCAGGGAATACCGTGCGGCGCGATCAGACGGACTGGCGGACACAATCTGCTGAAAGACTCCCGCGGCCGCTTCGAGCCGGTTCAGCCTGACCAGACAGACGCCGAATTCCCTTAAGGCGTCCGGCTGAGAAGCCATCACCGGCCGTGCATGCTCAAAATGCGCGACCGCGGTTGGACAATCGTGCTGGCGCCAGGCCAGGACCCCGAGCATCGCATGGGCGGTCGGCTCGTCGGGCCGCAATTTCAATAGGCGGTCGAGCAGCGGGACGGCGCTCTTGTGGCCGGCGGCATACTCAATTTGGGCAGCGCCCTCCAACGCGGCCAGGTAGTTTGGAGCGATTCGCAATGCATGCTGAAACGCCGTCAGCGCATTCTGGTTCTGGCCCATCGCCTTGAAGGCGAGCCCCTGCAGTGTCAGGATCTGAACGTTGTCGGGTGTGCTCTCCAAAGCGTGTCTGGCCAACTCGAGGGCTTGCTCGTAATGCCCTTCGCGAATGGCCGATGTGATCGACGGCGCGCCAAGTTGTGCGCACAGTGTCAGCGCGAAAACCGCGCTCGCAATCACAAGGCTCTTTATCATGGCCGGCTTGCGGAATCCTATTTGGCAGCATAGCTCAAAACCTTGACGGCGCTTGGCCGCCCGCAGCGGCAGCATTGATACTCTTGATTGACGTGTCTGCCTCCCGGACGTACAATCCCTTGTGCCGATGTCTGAAAGCGCTCTCAGAATCAGGTACGGTATTTGAGGGAACCAGAAAATGATCGATCTGAAGACCCTGGAAGCATGGTTCGTTACGGGGAGCCAACAGCTCTATGGGGAAGACGCGCTTCGCACCGTAGCGGAACACTCGCGGGAAATCGCTTGCACTCTATCGCGCAACACAGCGATTCCGGTGAAGGTTGTCTTCAAGGCGGTGCTCGCTACGCCCGACGCGATCTCTAAGTTATTCGCAGACGCTAACAGCTCGGAAGAGTGTATCGGCCTGATCGCCTGGATGCACACTTTCTCACCTGCCAAAATGTGGCTCGCGGGTTTGCGGACGCTGGCGAAGCCGATGGCGCACCTGCATACGCAATACAATCGCAACCTGCCGTGGAGTTCCATCGACATGGACTTCATGAACCTGAACCAGTCCGCACACGGAGATCGCGAATTTGGATATCTGGCGACACGGCTCGGGCTGAATCGCAAAGTGATTGTCGGGCATTGGCAGGACGCAGACCTACAGGCGCGCCTGGCGGCGTGGACTCGGGCCGCCGCGGCGATCCATGACGCTCGCCGCTTAAAGATCGCGCGCATCGGCGATAACATGCGCGATGTGGCGGTCACCGAAGGGGACAAGGTGGAAGCGCAGGCGCGCCTAGGTTATTCGGTGAACGGCTATGGCGTGGGAGATCTCGTTCGCGCGGTCGACCAGGTTTCGGACGTCGACATCGACCGTCTGGCCCACGAATACGACGACCAGTATGTGGTGGCGGAGGCGCTCGGGCTCCGTGGCGCGCGCCGTCAGGAATTGCGCGACGCCGCGCGCATCGAGTTGGGCTTGCGCGCGTTTTTAGAGGACGGCGGCTTTGGCGCATTCACGGACACGTTTCAGGACCTCAACGGCCTGAAACAATTGCCGGGGATCGCCGTGCAGCGACTGATGGCAGATGGCTACGGATTTGGCGCCGAGGGAGATTGGAAGACGGCCGCCCTGGTCCGCGCGATGAAGGTGATGGGCAGCGGACTTCGTGGCGGCGCCTCCTTCATGGAAGACTACACCTACGATTTCGGGACTCCCGCCAAAGTGCTGGGCGCGCACATGCTTGAAGTGTGCCCAAGCATCGCAAGCGAGAAACCATCGCTCGAAATTCATCCATTATCGATCGGTGGCAAAGCCGATCCGGTCCGGTTGGTCTTCACCGCGGCGTCAGGCCCCGCCGTGAACGCATCGATTGTTCAGATGGGGAATCGCTTCCGCATGATCGTCAACGAAATCGATGTGGTGCAGCCCGATGAACCGCTGCCGAAGTTGCCTGTCGCCAGGGTTGTCTGGACGCCCAGGCCCGATCTTCAGCAGGCCGCCGCCGCGTGGATCTATGCGGGAGGGGCGCACCACACCGGTTTCAGCCAGGCGCTTACGGTAGAGCACTTGCAGGACTTCGCCGATATCGCGGATTTGGAATTCCTGTGCATCGACAGCGCTACGCAACTCCGGCAATTCCGGAGCGAGCTTAGGTGGAACAGCGTGGCCTATGAGCGATAGTCGCTTCACGCGCCGGGCTTGCATGGGTCTTCTTGCGGCGCCGCTCGCGGCACGCGCCCAAATGTCGACGCGCGGCGTGGCGGCAACGCCGAGATCGAAGGCCTCCGGACTTCCGTTTAACGCCTGGTTCAGCGACGTTGCCGCAAGGGCAGGTCTGAATGCGCCTGTGGTCTATGGCGGCGTGGATGCCAACGCTTACATCTTGGAGGCCATTGGCTGCGGCGCCGCGTTCCTCGACTACGACAACGACGGCTGGCTCGACATTTTTCTGCTTTCCGGCACGCGTTGGGAAGGCGCGCCCCCCGGCGCTACCAATCGGCTGTATCACAACAACCGCGACGGCACGTTTACCGATGTGACCGAAAAAGCCGGCCTGAACAGGACCGGTTGGGCCTTCGGCGTGACCGTTGCCGACTACAACAACGACGGCTTCGAAGACATCTTCATTACCTACTGGGGACAGAACGTACTCTACCGGAACAACGGCGACGGCACCTTTACAGATGTGACGCGCGCGGCTGGCCTGTTGGGCGACAAAGTTAGTTGGAGCACCGGCTGCACATTTGTGGACTACGATCGCGATGGAAAATTGGACCTGTTTGTTTCCCGCTATCTGCAATTCGATCCCGAAAAAATTTCCGCGGCCGGACATGCTCCCGATTGCAATTTCAAAGGCGTGCTGGTGAACTGCGGGCCGCGCGGCCTGCCATCAGACACGCACTCGCTCTACCACAACAACGGCGACGGCACATTTACCGACATCAGCGTCAAATCGGGGATCGCGGCCGCCACCGGCAGTTACGGCCTGACGGCGGTATCCGCCGACTTCGACGACGATGGATGGCCGGATATCTATGTGGCATGCGATTCCACCCCCAGTTTCCTGTTTCTGAACAATCATGACGGTACTTTCAAGGAGTCCGGCTTGGAAATGGGTGTGGCCCTGAACGAAGACGGCCGGGAACAGGCGGGGATGGGGCTCGGGGTCGGTGACTTTAACCTTGACGGCCAGTTGGATATTTTGAAGACTCATTTCACGGAAGACACGCCGGGCTTGTACGCGAACCAGAAGAAGGCGGGCTTTCTGGACGTCACTATTCGCGCCGGGCTCGGGGTAGAGACTCGCTTCGTGAGTTGGGGAGCCGGCATTGCGGATCTCGACAACAACGGCTACCCGGATCTGTTCTGGGTGACGGGCAGCGTATACCCCGAAGTCGAGAAGAAACTGCCGCAGTATCCGTATCGTACGCCGCCGGTACTCTTTCGCAATCTGGGCAACGGGCGGTTTGAAGAGCTTTTCACCGAGGCCGGCCCTGGCGTGGCGGCGTCCCATTCCAGCCGCGGTTGCGCCTTCGGCGATTTCGACAACGACGGCGATTTGGATATCTTGATCGTCAATCTGAATGAGCCGCCTTCGCTGCTCCGCAACGACATCAAGGGCAACCCGCACTGGATCAAAGTTAAGCTGGTGGGCGTGAAGTCCAATCGCAGCGCCATCGGCGCGCGGGTGACGGTGAAGTACGGAGGGCACGTGCAGGCGCAGGAAGTGCTGGCGCAATCCAGCTACCTGTCTGTTGACGACCGCAGACTGCATTTCGGATTAGGGGACATCGACACTGTGGACCTGGAGATTCGCTGGCCCGACGGCCATCGGCAATCGTTTAGCAAAGTGGCGCCGAACCAACTTGTTACGATTAACGAGCAGACCGGCATCGTGCCCTCACGAGGTTTCGAGGGGTCAGGGAAAAAGCGGATCTGAACGCGCTTTTCAGCTTGCTGACGCCTCTGTAAGCCCTTTCAAGAATTTCATTGACTTGCCTCGGGACTCGTAGTATAAACCCTCTAGTCTGAGATTTAGTGTGTAGTCCTTCCAGTGCTGTCGCAAGAGAGTAACACCTCACTCGGGTTTTTGGGTCGCAGCCACTCAGCCTAAGCTGACCTGTGGCGGGAGGAGAGTCGTATGTGGCCACGTTCGCCCCGGGCGGTCGCTCGGTTGTTTGCCTTCTTCACATTTTTGAGTGCCTCCTGTTGGGCACAATTCAGCGGCAGTATCCAGGGTACCGTTCAGGACCCCGCCGGCGCGATCGTTCCGAACGCCAAGGTGCAGCTGAAAAACACTCAAACCGCCGTCGTGACAACTACTTCATCGGACGCCGAGGGTAACTATCGGTTCGTCAGCCTCGCGCCGGGCGTTTACCAGATCACTGTCGATGCCGCCGGTTTCGGCGCCGCCAACGTAACTTTCACACTGGAAACCAGCCAAAACCTGAATGTTCCGGTCTCCATGCAACTGGCTGGAGCAACGCAAACGGTGGAGGTCACCGGCCAGGTGCCAGTCCTGAATGCGGCCGAGAGCAGGAACCAGGTAACACTTGAAACGCAGGCACTGTCGACTCTCCCGCTGGCGGGCCGCAATATGATTTCGCTGATCACTATCGCACCCGGAGTGGTCGGTCTGGGGACAGTCGTCAGCGGCAGTCCCGGCTCGGGCGTAGATAATTTTTCTACGGAGACGCAGGTCGACGCCAGCGCCAACGGCGCCGGCAGCGTTGGCAACATGTACTCGGTGGACGGCCTCGACGTGACCAGCGCGATTCGGCCCGGCGTGCTGAACCTGACGCCGAATCCCGATTCGGTTCAAGAAGTGAGCGTTCAAGTCAACACATTCAGCGTGGAATACGGCCGGGCCAGTTCCACTCAGATGGCGATGACTACGAAATCCGGTACCAACGGATTGCACGGCACGGCGAGCGACTACTTCACCAATCAAAAGCTTTTCGCGGCAACCGAGTTCGTTCACAAATACTCGCCTTATCACAGCAACAACATCTCCGCTACCATCGGCGGACCCATCATTCCACACCACCAGTTTTTCTTCTTCTTTGCGATTGAACCATTCCGCGCATCCACGTCAACCGGGAATAGCACCCAAACGTACGAGGATCCGCAATTCACAGCCTGGGCCAAGGCGAATTTCCCGAATACACTGGGCACCAAAATTCTGACCAGCTATCCGGCCTCGAACGCCACCACGACGGCGGTGACCGCAACAGCGGCGACTATTTTTCCTGGTACCTGCGGCACCGCCGCCACAGCCAACCTGCCGTGCAACACGCCTATGGTTGACTCAGGAATATTCAATGGGACGAATTACCGCAACGCGCTCCAATTCAATGTCCGCATCGATAAATACTTCAAGAATGACCGTATCTACGGAAACGTTTACCGTTCGGTTCTCGACACCGGAGGCCCTGCGATCCGGCCCGCGTTCGCGTCCACGAGTCACTTCATTTTGAACGCTTACCAGTTCAGTGAAACTCACACTTTCTCGCCAACTACAGTCAACGAGGCGAGTTTCGGATACATGCGCGATGAGGGTATCCAGCCGCAGACCGGCCTTTTCAGCGTTCCTCTGATCAACGTGACGGGGTCGGGCGGATTTGGGAATGGCTTCGCTGCCGGCGATTTCATTCAGCACAACTATCACTGGCGCGATGTGCTGACGCATATCCGCGGCTCTCACGAATTCAAGGCGGGATTCGAGGCGTGGTTCGGCGATGACGTCGAGGAGTTCCAAGGCCCGCATGCTCAACCCACATTTCAGTTCAACAGCCTGCTTGACCTGGCGATGGACCAACCTTTTACAGAAACGGCCGTGGCTTACAACCCGATCACGGGCAAGCCGGTATTGTGGGACTGGAATGCCGCGTCGAAGACTTTTGGCGGTTTCATTCAGGACACGTGGAAAGTCAAACCTAACCTAACCTTGACTTATGGCGTACGGTTTGACGATTACGGCAATCCCTACTCGCGCTCGGCCAACACCGTATTCGGCAATTTCAATCTGGGCCAGGGCTCGACATTGGCAGATCAGGTTGCTAACGGCAAAATCGTAGTGAAAAACAATGTGTTCAATTCCGCTCAAACCGCGTGGAGCCCGCGCCTGGGCGTCTCCTGGGATCCGACCAAGAAGGGCGATTGGGTTCTCAGGGGCGGCTTAGGCATGTTCCACAACTGGGTGACGCCGGCCAATTCGCAGGAGGAAATGCGCGGTAGTCCGCCGGGACCGATTTATCCCACGTTTTTCGCCACATCTAATCCTGCGCCGCTGTTCGTTTTGGGCAACAGCAACACTCCTCCGTTTGGCTTTACCTATCCGGTCATCGCCGGTGGGCAACTCGACGCCCATGGCGGCATCGTCGGTTTGTCACCCGGTGTCGGCGCCATCGATCCTAATTTGAAGACGCCGATTTTGTATACCTTCTCGGCGAATGTAGACCGGAAAATTGTCAAGGATACGGTGGCGTCGCTGGGATACTCGGGTTCTCGCGGCCGCGACCTGCTCTCGGGCGGCGGGCAGCAGTTCAGCGTCAGCTACGGTCAGGACATCAACGTCTACAATGGAGACCTCATTCAGCACAACAGCACCACTCCGACACGTCTGAATCCGAGTTTCGGCTCGATCAGCTATACGCAAAACGATCGCCAGTCGAGGTTCGATGCGCTGACTGTAGGGCTTCGAACGCGCTTTGCAAGAACCGGGTTTATCAATGCCTCCTACACCCGATCCTCCTCCAAAGACGATACGCAAGTGTACCCGGTCCCGACCAATCCGTATCAATACTATGGCCCGTCTATTTGGGATGCGCCGAATCGGGTGTCCATCTCGGCAAGCTACACGGTGCAAGGGTTGAATCGGGGTCATGGATTTACCGGACAAGTTACCGGCGGTTGGACGCTCAGCTGGCTTACCATCCTGCAGACTGGATATCCGTTCACGGTCAGCACAAACGCTGCCTTCAATCCGACCCGCGACGCCAACGGTAAGTTTACAGGCTTCTCTCCGACCAGCGGAGACTATAACGCCGACGGTGACAATTACGATTACCCCAATGTCACTAGTTACGCGATGGCCACCGGCCGCCAGGCTTTCCTGAACGGCGTGTTCACCAAAGCAAACTTCCCGCAGCCTGCTTTTGGGACCGAAGGAAATGAGAAATGGGGACAGTTCCGCAATCCTGGTTATGCCGACAACGACATTAGCGCGTCAAAGGATACCAGACTCACGGAAAAGCTCAAGTTTCAGTTACGCTTCGAGTTCTACAATGCCTTCAATCGCGTGAATCTGGGGGGAATCAACGCAAATCTCTCGAGCACTCTGTTCGGTCGTTCCACGTCCCAACTGAATCCGAGAAACGTTTCGATTGCTGCTAAGCTCTTCTTCTAATGGCGTCGTGGTACGGGTATGCGCTTCTGCTGATCCCTTTGGGTCTCCGAGCGCACCCGTGCCAGCCCTGTCACACCAAAGAGGTGACCGGGTTTTCGCACTCCGCGATGGCGCGTTCCTTGCGGCCGCCTGCAAATGAACCGGAAGGCGCGTTCACGGCAGCAGGGTCGGGCACAAAATTTAGCGTGCGATCCGGCAGCAACGGTACATGGCAGCGCATGGAGCGCGCTGGCGCGGTCTCGGAATACCAGGTCGCCTATATCATCGGATCGGGCAATCATGCCACCGGTTCTCTGATCCTGATAGACGGACATCTGTTTCAGTCGCCGCTCTGTTACTACACGGATCGCCGCGCCTACGATTTGGCTCCGGGGTACGAACGGATCGCCTCACCCGATTTCACGCGGCCGGTAGGCGAAGAGTGCGTGCTTTGCCACTCCGGCAGCCCTGTACATGTTGCGGACACGCCAAACCGGTACGCTCCTCCGATCTTCACGGAGGAGGCCATTTCGTGCGCCCGCTGCCACGGACCGGCGGAGCAGCATCTGCGGCGTCCCGTGGCCGGTTCGATCGTCAACCCCGCCAGACTTGCTCCATCGGCTCGCGACAGCGTCTGTGAGCAGTGCCATCTGGCAGGCGTGACCCGTATTACGAATCCGGGAAAGGATTTCGCCGACTTCCGTCCGGGCCAGAAGTTGGAAGATGTATTCTCCGTCTACATCCGCAGTAGCGTCCGCTCATTTAAGGTGATCAGCCACGCGGAACAACTGGCGCTGAGCGCATGCGCGCGCGGCAGCGGAGGTAAGTTGTGGTGCGGAAC
>DATAUH010000217.1:0-13413 GCA_036268375.1 Bryobacteraceae bacterium
CGCCGCCGGCGTACGAAAGGTTCTCGTAATGGCCGCGGCGCGCACGGCCGCGCAATTCGTTGAAGCCCAGGCGCGCCACGGTGCGATAGAGCCAGCCTGCGGCCAAGGTTCCGTGCGCTTTTGGCGTGCGCCAAAGCTTCCAGAGCGCCTCCGCCGCCAGATCTTCGGCGCGCGCCGGGTCGCCGGTGAGGCGGGCGACAGCGCGGGCTGCATGCGCGTAGTGAACGTGAAAAAATGCTTCGAAATCGAATGGAGCTTCGCTCGAGCCCATCGCCTCCAGAGCCTGCCAGACCTTCAATGCGCGCGCACCCACAATATCTCAACACCGCTCGCATGAGTTTTGTGACACGCGGGAACGAGTAAACTGGAATTAGCAGCCGTTTCGGCTCAAAACATGCCTGAATATTGTAGTTGCGGAGCGCAATTACCTCCCGACGCGCTTTTCTGCCACAAATGCGGAAAGCCGCAGCGGGAGATCGCGCCAGTAGAGCCGGAACCGGCGCCTCCCACGACCTATGCGCCTTCACCAACGTATGTGGCGCCGGAGCGAACGACATCGCGCTACGCGATGCCGGTGAGTTTTCGCAATCCGGCGGCGCTGCGTATCGCTCTGTTCGTAGGCGTGGCGGGCGGCCTGATTAACGACGTGCTGCCGCTGGTGGCATGGCTGGCGGCGGGATTTTTCGCGGTGTTTTTCTACCGGCGAAAAACACGCGACCGCGTGAATGTCGCGGCGGGAATGCGCATCGGTTGGTTGACCGGCTTGATCATGTTCACGATGTGGGGCATTGCGTTTGCGGCAATGGGCATGAGCGGGACACTGGCGGCGCAGTTCGAGCAGCGAGCCAAATCTCTGCCTTTCTACAGCACCGATCCATCTTACGTACAGATAGCGCGCGCGATGACCAGCGGCCCTGGCTTGCTGCTGCCGCTGGCGTTCGGTTTCGTCATCATTATTTGCCTGAGCATGGCCGGCGGCGCGCTGGGCGCAAAATCCCTTGGCGGCCAATCACGCTGAGCGCGTGCGCTGCTGCTGCGGCGCGGGCTTACGTGAATAGCGCTTCACCAAAGCTACGCTGGCGAAGATCACGATCATCGACAGAGCTTCATGCCAACCGAACGGCTCGCGGTAAAACAACCAGCCGAGCACTACGGCAACGATCGAATTGACGTACGGGTAAATGGACGCCACGGCCACCGGCAGGCGGTCTAACGCGTAGATGTAGGCGCTATAACCGACGATCGATCCGAACATCACCAGATAGAGAATGGCGCAGATGCCGCGCGTGCTCCAGTGGATCGGGTGTTGCGGAATGATTAGGGCGAACGGCGCCAGGATTAAGCCTGCCGCGAGTTGCTGGACGCCCCCCGCTACAACGGGGTGGGTGCGGATGGTGTTGCGGCGCTGATAGATGGAGCCGAAGGCCCAGCAGGCCATGCCAATTTGCAAAATGCCGAACCCGTAGAGCAGGCCGGGGTCGATTCCGTGAGAGCCAGGGTCGGGCGTGAAGAGCAGAGCCGCGCCCGCGAGGCCGACGAGCATCGCGCCAATAGTGGGCGCGTGCAGCCGTTCGCCGCCGGGTAGAGCCGCTTCGGCTGCAACCATCCAGAAGGGCGACATGGAGATGATCAGGCCCGCGATGCCGCTGGGGATGACGACCTCGGCGAAGACGAGCGCCCCGTTGCCGATGCCGAGGACCAGGAATCCGCTGAGACACGTGGCGAAAAGTTCACGGCCTTTCGGAAGGTGCATACCGCGCAGCCTGGCGAACAGAACCAGCAAGCCGCCCGACATGATGTAGCGCGCGGCGATGAGTGTGAGCGGCGGGAAGGTTTCAAGCGCGATGCGTATGCCGAGATACGTGGTACCCCAGAAGAAACACACCGCGATGAGTGCCAAGTAGGGCTTGAAGAGCGGGTGCCGCGACAAACCTTCAGTTTACGTGAAACGCGGCGCGCTTCAAGGCGATACTGGGCTTATGGCCAAAGAACTCAAATCGTCTTTGCGAGGGCACTTAATGAACCTGCTGCGCATGAAAGGCGCGCACCTGAGTTTTCAGGAGGCGGTGAAAGATTTTCCGGAGGAACTGCGCGGCCGGAAGCCCGAGGGCGCGCCGCACACCGCATGGCAATTGCTGGAGCACTTGCGCATCGCGCAGGAGGACATTCTAGACTTCAGCCGCAACAAGGATTACCAGGCGAAGAAGTGGCCAGACGATTATTGGCCGAAGGACGAGGCGCCGCCGAGCGCCGAGGCGTGGGACGAAAGTGTGAAGCAGTTCGAGCGCGATTTGAAAACTATGGAGGCGCTGACGAACGACACGAAGCACGACCTGTTGGCTGAAATTGCGCACGGAAAGGGGCAGACCCTGCTGCGCGAAGCGCTGCTGATGGCGGATCACAATTCGTATCATCTGGGCCAGCTGGTTTATTTGCGCAAGACGCTCGAAGGCTCTGGAATAAAATCGAAGACACAATGAAATTTGCAAAGGCTGGTTGGCTCCCAATAATTTTGGCCGCGGTGGCGGCGGCGCAGGGGCTTGCTCCGATAAGGCCGCCCGCGGTTCCTCTGATTGCGCACGATCCGTATTTCAGCGTCTGGTCGAATACGGACAAGCTGACGGATAGCGTGCCGGTGCACTGGACCGGTAAACCGAACAGCCTGATCGCGACCGTGCGCGTTGATGGAAAGATGTATCGCGTCATGGGCCGCGAACAGCGGCAGAATACGCCCGCGCTCGATCAGACCAGCCTGGAAGTGCTGCCGACGCGCACGATCTATCAGTTCAGCGGAGCCGGGATAAAACTCGGGCTCACGTTCTTCACGCCCGCTCTGCCGGACGATCTGGACGTGCTTTCGCGGCCGTTGACTTACCTCGAGTGGACCGCCGCCAGCAGCGATGGGCAGCCGCACGAAACCGCGATCTATCTCGAAGCGGGCCCGGACCTGGTGGTGAATACGCCCGATGAACAGGTGGAGGCGGCGCGCTTCCAGGTGGACGGGCAAAGCGTGCTGCGCATGGGTTCGAAGGAGCAGGCTGTGCTGGCGAAGCGCGGCGACGACCTGCGCATCGACTGGGGCTATCTATATCTGACGGCTGATCGCGCGGAGGGCGCCAGTAGCGCCATTGGCACGCGGCAACGCATGCGCGGCGCATTCCAGAATTCGGGTGCGCTGCCGGAATCGGACGAGATTCCGGATAACGATCCCACGCGGCGCGGCGGACCGACGGTGCTGGCGCTTTCGCTGAACTTGGGCAAAGTGGGCGCTACCGATGTTTCGCGCTACATGATGATCGCCTATGACGACCTCTATTCGATCGAGCTCTTCTACCGCAAGCAGCGCGCGTGGTGGCGGCGCAATGGCGGCGACGCATCGACGCTGATCACCTCCGCGCGCCACGATCACGACGCCTTGCTAGCGCGGGCAAAGACGTTCGATTCGGAGTTGATGGCCGATATGACAAAGGTCGGCGGCGAGAAATACGCGCGCCTGGCGGCGTTGGCTTACCGGCAGACGTTGGCGGCTCACAAATTGACCGCCGATTTCGACGGCACGCCCATGTTCTATCCGAAAGAAAACTTCAGCAACGGGTGCATTTCGACGGTAGACGTGATCTATCCCAGTTCGCCGTTTCCGCTGCTGTTCAACCCCGTGCTTGCGCGCGCGCAATTGGAGCCGGTGATGCAGTATGCCGCCAGCGGGCGCTGGAAGTGGCCGTTCGCGCCGCATGATTTAGGCACGTACCCGCTTGCCGATGGCCAGGTGTATGGCGGCGGCGAGCGCACGGAAGTGAATCAGATGCCGGTAGAAGAGAGCGGCAACATGCTGATCGAAATCGGCGCGATTGCGAAGATCGAGGGCAACGCGTCGTTTGCGGCGAAGTATTGGCCTCTGCTGGAGCGCTGGGCGGCGTATCTGAAAGAGAAGGGCCTGGACCCGGAGAATCAGCTTTCAACCGACGATTTCGCAGGTCATCTGGCGCACAATGCCAACCTTTCGATCAAAGCGATTCTGGCAATGGGCACGTTCAGCATGCTCGCCGACATGACTGGCCACAAGCAAGAGGCCGCTGAGTATCACGGCGCCGCGCAGGATTTCGCGAAGAAATGGCAGACGCTTGCGGCGAACGGCGATCATTACCGGCTTGCGTTCGACAAAGAAGGCACCTGGAGTCAAAAGTACAACCTGGTTTGGGATCGCATCCTGGGGCTGCACCTGTTCCCGGAAGAGATCGTGAATAAAGAAATCGCGTTCTACGAGAAGACGCAGAACAAGTACGGCATTCCGCTGGACAATCGCAGAGCGTATACCAAGCTCGATTGGCTGGTGTGGACCGCGACCCTTGCCCCGAATCAGGCCGACTTCGAAAAGCTTGTGGCGCCCGCGTATCTTTGGTTGAATGAGACGCCCACGCGCGTTCCGTTGACGGATTGGTATGACACGGAAACCGGCAAGCAGCAGGGCTTCCAGGCGCGCAGCGTGGTGGGTGGGATTTTCATGAAGATGCTGAGCGATCCCGATATGTGGAAGAAGTATGCCACACGCGCGATGAATGGAGCCAAAGCGCAATGAAGCGGCGGGACGAAAATTACGAGTTCACTCGCCGCCAGTTCGCGCAGATGGCGGCCGGCTTCGCTGCAGCCACGTTGGCGGGCGAAGCGCAGCGGGGCTCAGGCGATGGGGCGGCAGAGTTTCGCAGCAAGGGCTCGACGATTTCGCTCGGCAATGCGCGTGTGGAGATGTCGTGGCGTGTGGACAACGGGCGTCTTGCGGCAGCGGAGTTCGCCGATTCACGGGCGGCGCGCAAGGCGACGCTTGGGCCTGACGTCTTTCGCCTGCAATTTGAAGGCGGACGCACGTTGCGTTCGAGCGAGATGACGCTCGCCGATATACCAGTGGCGTCGCGTGTAACCGGAGTTGCCTCCGCGAGCCAGCGTGCCGCGCGGCGCGCGGGGCGGCAGGTACAGACCCATTTCCGCGACGCCGAAACCGGCGCGGCGGTGGAGTGGCGCGCGATTCTGCTGGATGGAACGCGTTACGCGCGACAGGAAGTGACGATCACGGCAGGCGATCGCGATGTGCCGTTACACGAAGTGGCGATGTGGGATTTCGACGCGCCGGGGGCGAAGGCCGTCGGAACCGTGAAAGGCTCGCCGGTGTCGATTGGCAGCTTCTATCTAGGCTTCGAACATCCGCTTTCGACTACCACAGTGGCCGATTCGCACGTGAGATGTTCGCTTCCACGCGTATTACCGCTGCGCGCTGGGCAATCGCTGACGTGCTCCTCGGTGATCGGCGCGACCGACGACAGTCAGTTGCGGCGTCAGTTTCAAGACTATGTGGAAGATCAGCGGGCGCACCCGTTTCGCACCTTCCTGCATTACAACAGCTGGTACGATCTCGGCTATTTCAACCACTACGACGAAGCGGGCGTGCTGGACCGCATACACGCGTTCGGCACGGAGCTCAAAACCAAGCGCGGCGTGACGCTCGATTCGTTTCTCTTTGACGATGGTTGGGACGACCCGGCCAGTTTGTGGAATTTCCACTCGGGATTCCCCCACGGGTTCGCCAGCGCGGCGAAAGCAGCGGCGTCGTTTGGCGCGGGCATCGGCGTCTGGATGTCGCCATGGGGCGGTTATGGCAAACCCAAAGAAGACCGCGTGAAGTATGGGCAGGAACAGGGTTTCGAAATTGTGCGCAACGGCTTCGCGCTCTCGGGTCCGAAGTATTATGCGCGTTTCCTCGAAGCCTGCGAGCACATGATCTCCGAGTTTCACGTCAATCAGTTCAAAATCGACGGCACTGGGAACGCCAACAGCGTGTTCCCGGGCAGCAAATTCGATAGCGATTTCGACGCAGCCATTTCGCTCATCGGAGAACTGCGCAAAAAGAGCCCGGACCTGTACGTGAACCTGACTACAGGCACGTATCCTTCACCCTTTTGGCTGCGCTACGCGGATTCGATTTGGCGCGGGGGCTCCGATCACGATTTTGCGGGCGTGGGCACATGGCGCCAGAAGTGGATCACATATCGCGATGCGAATACATTCCGCCGCGTAGTCACGGCGGGGCCGCTTTATCCGATTAATTCGCTGATGCTGCATGGGTTGATTTACGGGCAGAAGGCGAAGAATCTGGACACCGATCCGGGCGGCGATTTTCGCAGCGAAGTGCGCGATTACTTTGGCACGGGAACGCAACTGCAGGAGATGTACATCACGCCAGGCCTGTTGAGCCAGCAGAATTGGGATGATTTGGCGGAGGCCGCGCGCTGGTCACGCAGCCACGCGCAAACACTGATCGACAATCACTGGATCGGCGGCGATCCGGCGCAGTTGGAGCCTTACGGCTGGGCCGCGTGGTCGCAGACTGGCGGCATTCTGACGCTGCGGAATCCGAACGAGAAGGAGCAGGCAATCCACGTGGACGTGACCAAGGCGTTCGAACTTCCCGCAGGCGCGCGGCAACGGTACCGCGCGGCAAGTCCGTGGAAAAGTGACGTGGGTAAGGGGCCGCGCACGCTCGAAGCGGGCAAGCCGGCGGAGTTCAAGCTCGCGCCATTTGAAGTGTTGAATCTGGTCTGCACAGCGTAGGCGGCCATCGCGGCGCGATCTTGCTCGCCGTTAAGTGGGCGGCAGCGGCCGCGCCACGGGCCGAGGCGCTGGCTCGACGTGCACCAGCACATCGGCCACCCAGTCGAGCGTCTCCATAATGTGCATGCGCACGCGATGCGCCAGGTCGTGCGACTGGTTTACGGTCATCTGCCCGTCCACTTCCAGGTGCAGATCCACGTGATAGCGCAGGCCGGTCTTGCGAGCGAAGCATTTTTCCACGCCGGCCACTCCCGGCACGCTTTGCGCTGCGGCGCGGATCTCCGCCATCACGGAGTCCTCCGGCATGGTGTCCATAAGCTGCATTGCAGTCTCATAAGCCACCTTTACCCCGACGCCGATGACGATCAGGCCGACGACGAGGCCGCCGTAGCTATCCGCATCCGTGAAGCGCGCCGGATTCAGTAGCGTCAGCGCCACTGCGATCAGCGCGGCCAGCGCGGAGATGGTGTCCATGAAATCGTTCCACGCGTCGGCAGTGAGCGAGGCGCTCTTAAGTTTGCGCGCGTAGCGAAACTTAAAAACCGATAGCACCATTTTTGCGGCAAGCGAGAGCAGCAGCGGCCAGACTACGTAGCTGGAAACGGGTTCGGAGGAGCGTCCCAAGCCGGCTATGGATCCGTAGCAGATCAACGCGCCGCCCGCCGAGAGCGCCAGTCCAATTAACAGGCCTGTGAGGATTTCGATGCGGCCGTGGCCGTATGGGTGGTCCTTATCCGCGGGCTTTGCAGCCAGCGTAAGGCCGAGCAGAACGATGCCGGAAGCCAGGACGTCGCTGGCCGATTCCAAACCATCGGCCACGACGGACGTGGAATGACCCTTGATGCCGGCGATTAGTTTAATCAAAGCCAACGCGGCGCTTACCAGCATGCTGGCCGCGGCGACACGTTGGCCGGTTTTCATGGGAACACCGCGATCCGCTTCCAATCAGGCGTGAATGGGATCGATCTTCTCCGCGTCGATTCCGAGATCGGTGAAGGCGGCCTTCACCTTCTTCACGTCGAACTTCCCATCGCGCGCCAAGCGTGAAAGCGCGGTGGCAGCGATGTTTTCGGCGTTGATCTCGAAATGCTTGCGCAGGAATTGGCGGTTGTCGCTGCGCCCGAAGCCGTCCGTGCCCAGAACTTCCATGCGGCCAGGCAGCCAGGGAGCGATCTGGTCGGCGACGCACTTCATGTAGTCTGTGGCGGCGACGACCGGCGTGTCGACACCCTTCAGCGCTTCGGCAATGTACGGCGTCTTGGCCGGCTGATCGGGATGCAGACGGTTCCAGCGATCGCATTCAAGCGCCTCGCGCCGCAGTTCGTTGTAGCTGGTCACGCTCCAGACGTCGCTGGGCACGTTGTACTTTTCGGCCAGGATCTGTTGCGCGCGCAATGCTTCGTTTAAAATCGGACCGCTTCCGAACAACTGCACCTTAGCCTTGCCCTTGGCGGCCGCGCGGAATTTGTAGATGCCCTTCAGCACCGCTTCCGGCTTGCAATCGCGCGGCATCTCCGGCATGGCGTAGTTTTCGTTGTAAAGAGTGATGTAGTAGAAGCGATTTTCGCCTTCTTGATACATGCGGCGAATGCCGTCCTGCACGATGATGGCGATTTCGTAGGCGTAGGCAGGATCGTAAGAAGCACAGGTGGGCACGGTGCTAGAGAGTACCAGGCTGTGTCCGTCCTGATGCTGCAACCCTTCGCCCGACAGCGTGGTACGTCCGGCGGTTCCACCGCACAGGAAACCCTTGCCGCGTGCGTCGCCGAATGCCCAGACTAAGTCGCCGATGCGTTGGAAGCCGAACATCGAATAGTAGATGAAGAAGGGAATCATCTCCACCTGATAGTTCGAGTACGCAGTGCCGGCCGCCGTGAACGAAGACATCGAGCCGGCCTCGGTGATTCCTTCTTCTAAAATCTGTCCGTCCTTCGACTCTTTGTAATAGAGGAAGATATCGGCGTCGTGCGGTTTGTAGAGCTGACCTTGGCTGGCGTAGATGCCGAACTGCCGAAATAGCGACTCCATGCCGAACGTACGCGCTTCATCGGGAATAATAGGCACGATGCGCTTGCCGATTTCGTTGCTCTTCATCAGCAAAGTGAGGATACGCACGAACGCCATGGTGCTCGAAACTTCGCGGCCGCCCGATCCCTCGAGCGATTCCTGCAAATACTCAAGCGGCGGCGCCTGAATCTGCGATTTCGGTACGTTTCTGACAGGAAGATACCCGCCGAGCTGTTTTCTGCGCTCCTGTAGATACGCGATTTCCGGACTGTCCGCGGGCGGACGGAAAAAGCTGGCATTTTTGGCCGATGCATCCGGAATCGGGATCTCGAACCGTGAACGGAAATAGAGGATTTCCTGCTCATTCAGCTTTTTCTGCTGGTGTGTGATGTTGCGCCCTTCGCCAGCTTCGCCCAAGCCGTATCCCTTAATGGTGTGCGCCAGAATCAGCGTCGGACGGCCCGTCGTTTCTACAGCAGCCTTGTAGGCGTTGTAAACTTTGCGTGGATCGTGCCCGCCGCGATGCAGATTCCCGAGCTGTTCGTCGGAGACGTTGGCTATGAGATCGCGCAGCTCGGGCGTATTGAACAGATTCTCACGAATGAACGCGCCGCCTTTGGTGGCCATCGTCTGGAATTGGCCATCTACCACCTCGCCCAAGCGCTTTTGGAGCACACCGTCATAGTCGCGGGCAAGTAAGTCATCCCAATCGCAACCCCAAACTACCTTGATTACGTTCCAACCGGCGCCGCGATAGGCGGCTTCCAGTTCCTGGATAATTTTGCCGTTGCCGCGCACCGGCCCATCCAGGCGCTGCAAGTTGCAGTTGATAACGAAGATAAGATTGTCGAGCTTTTCACGCGATGCGAGCGTGATCGAGCCCATGGATTCCGGCTCATCCATCTCGCCATCGCCCAGAAATGCCCAAATCTTACGCGGAGTCACCGGGATCAGCGCGCGATTTTCCATGTAGCGCATGAAACGCGCCTGGTAAATTGCGCATATGGGTCCTAGACCCATGGAGACGGTGGGGAAGTTCCAGAAATCCGGCATCAGCCAGGGATGCGGGTATGAGGAAAGTCCTGGGGTGTCGCGCAATTCGTGACGGAAATTGTTCAAATGGTCTTCCGTCAGACGCCCTTCCAGAAACGCACGCGCATAGACGCCGGGCGAGGCGTGTCCCTGGAAATAAATTAGGTCGCCCGGTTGATCGTCGTATTTCGCGTGAAAGAAATGATTGAAGCCCACTTCCAGCAAAGTGGCCAGAGAGGCGAACGTCGAGATGTGTCCCCCGATGCCTGCGTCGTACTTGTTTTGGTGCACCACCATCGCCATGGCGTTCCAACGAATAAGGCTCTTAATGCGCCGTTCCATGGCGCGATCGCCCGGAAACGCAACTTCGTCTTCAACGCGGATGGTGTTGATGTAGGGGGTATTTAATTGGATGGGAAGTTCGACGCCTTCGAGGCGGGCGCGTTCGTTCAGGCGTTCGAGAAGGAACGCCGCGCGATCGGGGCCGGCTTGATCGATGATATCGTCAAGGGCTTCCACCCACTCCGTAGTCTCTTGGGGGTTGAGGTCAACCCGCTCAGTCAATTTCTGATGCATGGATACCATTCATTATAGCCGCCGGTGCAGGACACTCAGGTCGCATCCGTAGCTTCTGGAATGGCCCAAAAGAGGGGGCGGTGGGAACCGCACGGTTATAGAATGACTGGTTTTACAGGTGGGTAAGGACAGGTGCGTGGCTGGATGGTGGGCCCGCTGCCCAATGGCGCGAGCCCACCGGCGAACAAGCGTTTGGAACCGCCTGCTCGGAATCGATTAACGCCGTGACGATTTGGCGTTGGCGACTCGCGGAGTCTCCGCGCTCGCTCCAGCCGAAAACGTACCTTGCGGCGAGGCCACCGCTGTATCGACCATCTGCACCATTGCGTACGCCGGCATATCTTCCGCTTCTTTAAAGAAACTGAGCTTTGCCGCGCACGCGTCATAGTCGACGCGAAGCAGATCGCCGCCACGGACCTGTTCTGTTGCGATGAGGTTCGAAAGTGGATGTACCAGGTTGCGCTCGATCGCGCGCTTCAGGTGCCGTGCTCCATATTTCAGGTCAGTACCTTCCCGCAACAGGAACTCCTTCGCTTCATCAGTCAATGAGAAGACGAACGGCGCGCCGGCGCTCGAGCTGAACACGCGCTGCTGCACAATGTTCAATTCCAGGCCGAGAATCTTGCGCAGTTCAGTTTCGCCCAGCGGGCGGAAAACCACGGTCTTGTCAATGCGATTGACGAATTCAGGAGTGAACTTACGACGGGCGGCTTCTACGCCGGCGCGCGTAATCTTCTCATTCATCGTCTCGTCTACGATGCCGTTGGCGCATTTGCGCTCCGCTTCGCCAGCCGCGAATCCAAGGTTGGGCCGCATAATCGAACCCATTTCGGCGGCGCCGAGGTTACTGGTCATGAAGATCAGGGCGCGCGAGAAATCCACGCGGCGGTTATCCCCCAACGTTAAAGTAGCTTTATCTAAAATTCCAAGGAGTAAGTTCCACAGAGCATCGCTTGCTTTTTCGATTTCATCAAATAAGACGAAGCTAAGTTTCATGCGTTCGGTGTGGTACTGATTGAGCACCTCTTGACTAAGCAGCGGGTGTGTTTCGCGATGTCCGAGGTATCCGGGAGGCGAACCGATAAGCTTCGCAATTTCGTGCGAGTGTTGGAACTCCGCGCAATCGATCTTAATAACCGCGCGCGCATCTCCTACCAGACTTTCCGCGGCAGCTTCCACCAGGCGGGTTTTCCCCGACCCAGTAGGGCCGAGAAACAGGAAATTGCCGATTGGGCGCCCGGGACTCGACATCCCCGCTAAGTTAGTTTGATAAATATTAATGATCTGCTCGATCGCTTCATCTTGTCCGACGATTCGCTTTCGCAGATCGGAATCCAGTCGTTCCGCTTCAAATCCGGTTTGAGCAGGATCTAATTGCTTATTAAGGCGCGGCATATTCAATCTCCCTTTGTCGAGTCCTAAACCCATCAAAGCCATCTCGCCGACTTAGAGTGCAAACGAGGCGCCATTGCAACAAGACGCTCCGTAAATTCTTGTAAAGCGCCTGTTGGGCGGAACTTCTACGTTTGTGGGCGCGACGGTCGAATCTCAATCCGGCTCACCATGGTCCGCGCAGGCATGCGCAAGGTGAAGATGGTCGCATCTGCCACATCCTGCGGTGAAATCATCCACGACGTATCGCCGGATCGCTTGCCCGGGTGGCCGGAAAAGTCAGTGTCCACGCTGCCCGGCATGATAGAGCAAACGCGTACATTGTCCTTTCGGTGATCTAGCATCATTGCTTCCGTAAAGAGGTTTAGGCCAGCCTTTGCGGCATTGTAACCAGCGCCACCAGCGAAGGCGTTTTTACCTGCCAGGCTGGAAATGTTCACGATGAAACCCGCCCCCCGCGTTTTAAAACGCGCCAAAGCCTCGCGCGAGCAATAAAAAGGGCCGTTGAGATCCAAATCGATGTTATGGTGCCAGTCCTCGGGTGACATTTCGCCCACTTTGCGGAAGGTCGCGGCTCCCGCGTTATTGACTAAGATGTCGAGCGCTTTGAATTCTCCATCTACGAAGTCGAAAAAGCGGCGAACCTCATCGTATTTGGTCAGTTCCACGGCCTGTCCAATTACATTTCCGAGCGGTTTGATCTGGGACAGCGCCGCATTTACCGATTGCTGAGTCCGCCCGGTAATTGCTACCGACGCGCCCTCACGCAGCAGGCTTTCCGTGATCGCCCGTCCGATACCGCGCGTGCCGCCCGTGACGATCGCGAGCTTTCCGTTGAGTGACTCCATACTGGGATTCTAGGCGCCTCGCATCATTTGTCCAACCGGGAAGTTCACGCAAACGTGCTGCTTTGAACGCCGTACGCCGCATATAATGCGTTTCAACCGCTCTGCAAAATTCTGCTAGACTCGATTCCACGTGACTTTAGCCCCCGTCGACTATCTCATACTGGCGTTGTACTTCACCTTTGTTCTCGGCATTGGATGGAAGCTACGCCGCAAGATATCCACGAGCGGCGACTTTCTTACTGCACGGCATTCCGTTCCTGTTTGGATCACCAGTCTGGCCTTTTTGGCCGCGAATTTAGGCGCGCAGGAATTGGTGGGTATGTCCGGCAACGGCGCGAAATACGGCATCATGACCGCGCACTTCTACTGGGTAGGCGCAGTGCCGGCGATGATCTTCGTAGGGCTATTTATGATGCCGTTCTACTATGGCAGCCGCGCCCGTTCAGTGCCGGAGTATCTCAAACTTCGCTTCGACGAGAAGACGCGTGCGCTGAATGCCTGCAGTTTCGCGGTAATGACCATCTTCTCCTCGGGTATTTCGATGTTTGCTCTAGGACTGCTGTTACAGCTTCTGTTTAACTGGAGTTTCGACTTCTCCGTACTATGTTCCGCGGGCATTGTCCTGGCTTACACGTTCCTCGGCGGACTTACTAGCGCAATTTACAACGAGGTGCTGCAGTTCTTTCTGATCGTGATCGGGTTTTCGCCGCTAGCCATTCTCGCGGTAATGAAAGCGGGCGGCTGGAGCGGCATGGCGGCCCAAATGTCGCCGGTAATGACGCATGCGTGGCGGTACGTGGGCAGCCCCTCAGAAAATCCAATGGGCATTGAAGCCTTCGGCCTGATCGCGGGCCTGGGCTTTGTGCTCTCCTTCGGCTATTGGTGTACCGACTTCCTGGTGGTGCAGCGCGCCATGGCGGCCGATTCGATGTCCGCCGCTCAACGCACGCCCGTACTG
>DATAUH010000218.1:0-3796 GCA_036268375.1 Bryobacteraceae bacterium
CGCCCCCACACTCGCGACAAAGCCAGCAAAGCCAAAATCGCCGAAGCCGGCGCCGCTGGATACTCCGTCACGGTGGCCCATCCAGCAGTCAAACCCGCTCCCAGCGCCCAAACAAATTCTCGGTGCGAATCATCTCCGATCTTCAACGCACACGCGAATGCGAATACCAAACAAGCCCCCACCAACGCATGCGCCCAAAATAAACTCGCATACGCCCACATTGGAGTTCCCACGCACATCACCAGCGCGGCGAATGCAGCAGCAGTTGGTCCGCACCCAAACCGCAATGCCAGAAAAAACAAACAGACCGCCGCCAAGGCAGTCGGTAAAGCAACAGCGCAAGCCGTCACCAAATACGACAGCAGATATTCTCCGCGCGGCGACTCCGGATCTACTCCGACAACACGCATCGCCGCCCGCGCACTGTAAGCAAACGGCACCGCCAGAAAAACCAGTCCCGGAGCCTTGTCCGAGTAGTAATGTCCGTTGAGGTGCGCCTTGTCTTGGGTATTCTCGTGATAGGCGTCGATCTGAAGCGTGTGGCGCTCCACAATCGCGCGCAGCAGATCAAAGCGCGAGTTCTGGTTCCACCCGCCGCCTTCGTAGAAATAAATGAAAGAAAAGAAAGTCACGCACCCGAGCAGGACCGCCAGCCTGCGATGCGAGAAAGATTTTTCTGGAAGAGAACTCATCTCGAGCGGTGAGCGCCATGGTGGGCCCACCAGGATTTGAACCTGGAACCAACAGATTATGAGTCTGCTGCTCTAACCGTTGAGCTATGGGCCCGCGAAGCTCAATCTAGCATACACTCGCGGCGCCCAATGATCGGGCGGACTATTCAAGCCCGCCTTTGGCTTGAGTGGGACAGGACATCGCAGAGGACTAACAGACGCTTCCAACCAAGTCAGCGAGAGAGAGAAAAGAAAAGGGCGCCCGTGAGGACGCCTCAAGATCAAATAAAAACTTCGAAGGCGGAAAGCTCTATGCCTTCGCCGCCTGTGCCTTTTTCCCGATCGCCGCCAAATCCGCCAACGACGGGACCGACTCCGGAGCCGTCACCCTGCAATCCGGCAACGACGCTCCGCCTTTGAACGCCTCCACGAGCATTTCGATCGCAAGGTCCGTATTTGGACGAATGAAAATCGTCGCTGCCAGCGTTCCATTCCGCACCCACGTCTGTCCGGTCTTCGGCATTCCGTCGCAACCTGTGATCGGAATCTTCATCCACCGCGCACGGTCGGCTTCCGCAATCTCGCTGAACGCCTTGCGCGCGCCGATCGCCATGCTGTCGTCCTGCGCGCCCACCAGATCAATGCGGCTCTCCTGCGAGGTCCGGAGCCGCAGCCATGAACTCACCGTCTTGTATGCGCTCTCTTCCGTCCAGTTCGCGCGCATCGATTTCACCTGAACATTCGCCGGCTTCGTCTTCATCATTCCGGCGCTACGTTCTTTCGCCGCCGAACTGTTCGCCGGACCTTCGATGTAAAGAATACTGCCGCCACCCGGCAACAATGCGGCAAACTGCTGCCCTTGGATCTTGCCGACTTCTACATGGTCCGAGCTGATCGCGCACACCGGAACTTTATACTGCCGCCGCAACTCGAGGACGTAATCCGCCTCATGATTCAGCACGACCCAGCCGATTCCCGCCGCGGCTGCCGCCCGTGCCACCTGCGGAAACGCCGTTCCGCCGGCCGGCTCGAACAAGATCGCGTCCGGACGCGCCACCGACGAATTCTGTACGTAGTGCAGCAACTGCTGGCTCTGCGCCAGCGCGTCATTGTTGGCGTGAATGATTCTTACGTCGACTCCAAAGCGCCGCGCAGCTTTCTCGGCTGCGGCCGCCTGCTCCTGCTGGTAGTCGTTATCGTCGTTGGTGAGTGAGACTAGAAAGTTCAGCCGTTTCATCAGGGTTTCCTATTGAGATCATAGTGACGAGGAACTCCATCACCAATGTAACCAGAGTAACCATGGCGGGACGCCGAAGCAGACGTATACACAAGGCTTTGAATCAAGTTCTTCGATGGGTCCCAATGAGGAAACAATTCGGCTACGCGCCGGCCGCCGCGCCCTTAGCGGCCTCACCGATAAATGACTTCAGACTGGCGTCCAGAGTCGCGCGGCTTTCATCGGTCAGTTCCAGGAAGCGAAACGGCTGCATCCATCCCTGAGTCGCCCACATGGGAAACAGCATTTCCGCCGTGCCCCGGATCGTCATCTCGGAAATGTGGAAGGCCATCTCGACCTTCAGTTTTTCGTCCAGCGGCTTCTCAAGATGAATTACTCCGCCCGTCGTCGAAAGCTGATGGATCGCGGCCCGCACCGAGCGCTTGTTGGGTAATTGCACCAGAACCAGCACGGCCCCTCGTAGTTTGACGCGAAACGGGCGCTCCACAAACTTGTTCTCGACCACCGGCCTTTTTCTTTCACGAGCTGGCGGCTGCTGTTCCGGCGAAGATACAAGTCGCGCCGATGACTCAAATTCATCCAACATAGCTTTGGAAAAAATTATGGCAGCGGGAAAAGGCCGCGCGTAGTTACGAAAGAACGAGCACAGACTTCGCAGTTGGCCTAGCCAACAGTGGGCGCCCGTCTTTATCTGTCCGCTTTTTGGACGGATGGGGCGGGACTTTGATCTCAAGGTTTTCGTGAATACGTGGGAGAAGAGAGTTTACTTCCGCCCAGGATGATTCACATTGCCTTCTAAGAACACGTTATAAGGCCACGATTTTTTCTGAACGCTAGCCTTCGGAGCAGTCGCCGCGCTATCTCCGGAATCTCTCTTGGCGCCCCAATCCGCAGGCGGATCGGCAATCCCCCACACATTTCCATGCGTATATAGCGAAGCTCCGATAAGAAAATATTTCCCATCATTTCCGAGTGGCAGACAGTTGGCGACGCGGGCCGTGACGCTTCCGCCGCCGGGCAGCCCGCTCAGCATGATCGGAGTCTCAACTTGTAACTCTTCCGAAGCGCGAAAACCGCATCCCTGCGCACTCACCACCAGCACCATACACTTCTCGCCAAACGGGCGCCTGCGGTCCAGGCTGATCACGCTGACAGGAATCTCCACGCGAATGCGCGTGCTTCGACGGGTAAATTTCGACGTCAGAACTTCCATAGCGGGAATCGTGCGCGATCTTCTCCAGGAGCCAACGCACTCCGCTTATTTTGTCAGATCTAATGAGACTCTAATGGTGACCAAAGTAATCACGAAATAACCAACAAATCATCGCGGGACAGCCGCCCTCGGCTGTCAGTCGAGCGAAGCTCGACGGTGGCCGAATGCCTTAGCTAAAGCTGCTCGGACTATCCCTTCGCGTTGCGCCGCGCCTGCTTTACTCCTGCCGCGATTCCGCGATCGACAGCCCGCCTGTAACCACCCCGATCCATTGTCGCCATTGTCGCTGCGGCAATCCCTCCGGGCGTTGCCGCCTCTTCCAGAAGTTCGTCGAGTTCCGCTCCAGCCTGTCGCCAATACTCGATTCCATCCGCCAGCGCGTGGGCCGCCGCGGTCAACGCGGTCTTCTTATCAAGGCCAGATCTCTGCGCGGCCGCTGCCAACGCCGCCAGCGCGTGATATCCGTGGGTGGGTGAGTGGGTGGCTGTGATCGCGTCGAACTGCTCTTCCGGAAGGTCCAGAACATGTCCGACGCGATCAAACAGCTTGCGGACGCGAGTTCGATCCGTCTGCGCGACTTTCCCGTCGAAGCACAGCGGCGTCAACCCGCGGCCAATCCTGCACACGGGACTCGGCATCGCTCGCGCCCAATTCGCGCGCGGAAGCCACACTCGC
>DATAUH010000219.1:0-6473 GCA_036268375.1 Bryobacteraceae bacterium
TTCGCGCAAGACTGGCCCTTTTACGGCGGCGATCAGGCCGGCTCCCGCTATTCCCCCCTCGATCAAATCACCCGCGCCAACGCCTCCAAGCTCAAAGTCGTCTGGGAATGGAAACCCGGCGAGGCGCCCATGCCCGAATTCAAAACCACCCCGGGCATGTTTGAGACAACACCGATTGAAATCGACGGCGTCCTCTACCTCAGCACTCCCTACAACCACGTCGTCGCTCTCGACGCCGCCACCGGCCATGAGCTCTGGTCCTATGACTCCAAGGCCTACACCGGCGGCCAGCCTCCCAACGGCACGGGCTTCGTCCATCGCGGCGTCGGCGCCTGGCGCGATGGCGGCAAGCTTCGCATCCTTATTAACAGCCGCGCCAAGCTCATCCAGCTCGATGCCCAAACCGGCAAGCCAGTCCCTCAATTCGGCGACAACGGCGTCGTCGACCTCACCGCCAACCTCCGCTGGCAGACCGATCCCAACCGCTACACCAACACCTCGCCCGTAGTCATATATAAGGATCTCGTCATCCTCGGCAACGGCGTCGGCGATCGCCTCGCCTACAAGCAAGACCCGCCCGGCGACGTGCGCGCCTTCTCCGCCCGCACCGGCAAGCTCGTCTGGACCTTCCACACCGTCCCCATGAAAGGCGAGTTCGGCGCCGACACCTGGCAAGGCGATTCCGCCAGCTACACCGGCCACACCAACGTCTGGGCGCCCATCACCCTCGATGAAACCCGCGGCCTCGTCTACCTCCCCGTCAGCACGCCCAGCAACGATTTCTACGGCGGCGCCCGTCTCGGCAACAACCTCTTCGCCGAATCTCTCGTCTGCCTCGACGCCGCCACCGGCAAACGCAAGTGGCACTTCCAAATCGTCCATCACGGCCTCTGGGACTACGACCTCGCCTCCCCGCCCGAGCTCGCCACCATCCACCCCAACGGCCGCGCCGTCGACGCCGTCATCCAGCTCACCAAAACCGGCTGGGCTTTCGTCTTCGACCGCCTCACCGGCAAACCCGTCTGGCCCATTGAAGAGCGCTCCGTCCCCTCCAGCACCGTCCCCGGCGAGAAGGCCTCGCCCACACAGCCCGTCCCCTCCAAACCGCCTGCCTTCGAAGCCCAAGGCGTCACCCTCGACGACGCCTTCGACCTCACGCCTGAGCTCAAAGCCGAAGCCCAAACCGAGCTCAAGAAGTACCGCATCGGCCCCATCTTCACCCCGCCCAGCCTCGAAGGTACCGTCATGCGCCCCGGCACCATCGGCGGCGCCAACTGGGGCGGCGGCGCCATCGATCCCGCCGGCATCATTTACATAAAGTCGACGAACCAAGCCTTCATCGCCAAAATCGTTAAGCCGCAGCACACCTCCGAAGTCGACGCCGAGTATGCCGGCTCATCTGGCGCCGGAACCAGCGCCACCTTCCACAACGGCATCCCGCTCCTCAAGGGACCTTACGGCCACCTCACCGCTATCGACCTCAACAAAGGTGAGATCCTCTGGCACGTCCCGCTCGGCGACAACGCCCGCCTCCGCGGCAATCCCGCCCTCAAAAATGTCCAGCTCCCCGATCACTTCGGCTCCGAGGGCGCTTCCGGAGCCATCGTCACCAAAGGCGGCGTTATCTTCGTTTCAGGCGGCGACACCACCTTTCACGCCGTCGACGCCTCGAATGGCGCCGAGCTCTGGAGCGTCCCTCTCACCCGCCGCTCCACCGCCACGCCGATGACCTACCGCACTCCGGATGGCCGCCAACTCGTCGTCGTCGCCTCCGGTACCGGCTCCAACGCCGTCTTGACCGCCTTTGGTCTGGATCAGTGAGACGAGCCGCCGAAAAACACCCACCCCACCAGCCGAACTGGGAGTTAAAATACTCACTGTCCGAATTCGGACGGCGCAGCGTGACCAAAACGCTACAGCCACGTCCAACTTTGCAGGCAGGTGAGTCAAGCAGCGGTTGGTTTAAAACTCGAAATTGCGGGGGTTATGGCGCAAAACGCCAGCGGAGCCGTAGGCGCCCGATTGAGTCCACAGGTCGATTCGCTAATTAGGGCCGCTCAACGCGGAGATCAGGACGCGTTTGAGCAGTTGGTGCGTACCTACGACCAAAGCGTGCTCCGTCTCGCGATGAACCTCCTTCGGTCCCCGGAGGATGCGCGTGACGTGTATCAGGAGGCCTTCTTGCGCGTGTATCGCAACCTCCACACGTTCCGCTTCGATTGCAGTTTTCATACGTGGCTTTACCGCATCGTCACCAACATCTGCCTGGATCAGTTGCGCCGCCGCAAAGTGCGCAAGGAAGAGCCGTCCGTCGTCGAAACCACGGATGGACCGGTCGACCGCATGGACGCTATCGAAGAAGACGGCGCCGATTCGGACCCGGAACGCAGCATGTGGAACAGCGAGCTGCGAAATAAGATTGAAGTCGCCCTGGAAGACCTTACCCCCCGCGAGCGCATGGTCTTCGAGTTGCGGCATTACCAGGGACTCCGGCTGCGCAATATCGGCGAGATGCTGGGGACAAGCGAAGAGGCGGCAAAGAACTGCCTGTTTCGCGCCACGCAGAAAATGCGATCCGTATTGGGAGACTTTGTATGACGTGGCCGGGAGATTTCGTATGACGTGCGATTCCGTTTCGGAACTGATACCACTTTATTATTACGGCGAACTCGCGCCCGCTGAGGAAGACCTCCTCGAAACGCACCTCGCCGGCTGCTCGGCCTGCGCCGCTGGGCTCGAAAAACAGCGCAAAGTCGCGGCCGCGCTCGATCGCCGCGCCTCCGAAGTCTCGCCGCTCCTGCTCACTGACTGCCGCACGGACCTCATGGCTGCTATCGCAGGCGGCGCGCCGCGTTCCGCAGGCCTGCAGAAGGGCCCGTGGCGGCTGTTCGCCGAAGCCATGGCCTCCACATTCAGCGGCCTTGGGCGACTTCGCCAGCCGCTAGGGGCGACGGCGCTGGTTGCCCTAGGCTTCATGGCTGCCAAAATCACCCCCGGCTTCCTTCCTGGTCTTTCCCTCCCCCACAACAAAAACATTGCAACCGCATCCCTCGGATCCGATGATGTATTTTCTACCGTCCGCTCCGTCCAGCCGGATCGGTCCGGCGGCGTTCAGATCGCGTTTGATGAGACCCGCCGCCGCGTAGTCGATGGCCAGCTTAGCGACGCCGCCATTCAGCGTCTGCTCCTGACCGCCGCGCATGAACAGGATTCCGCCGTGCGCGTCGAATCGGTAGACGCCCTCAAGGATCGCTGTGATTCTAGCGAGGTGCGCGACGCTCTATTGAACGTCGTCGCGCACGATAATAACCCCGGGGTCCGTCTCAAGGCGCTCGAAGGCCTGAAGCCGCTCGCCGCTGACCCGCAGGTTCGGAAAACGCTCGCTCAGGTGCTGCTCACCGACGACAACGCTCGCATGCGCATGCAGGTTGCCGATCTCCTCGTCGCACATCGCGACGATTCTCTCGTCGGAACGCTCCAAACCGTCATGCAGCGCGAAGACAACGGTTACGTTCGTCTCAAGATCGAAAAGGCATTGAAGGACATGAATGCGTCCACTGGCACATTCTGAAACTCTGGGCAAAACCATGCGCGGTAACGCTATCTCCCGCCACCGCCTGACGGCCTTTGCCGCCGTCGTGCTTGGGCTGGCCGTTCTCGCGCCCGCAAATGGCCAGCAGGCTTGGCGCCGCGTAGGCGATTCCTGGGTGCGCGTCTATTCCGGATCCATCCCCGCCACCGCCCGACTGCGCGTACGGGGACACGGTCCGGTCACCGTCGCCGCCGGAACTGGCCGCGAAATCTCCTACTCCGTCACCGTCAGCGTTATTGCCCCCAGCGCTGCTCGCGCTCAGTTGGCCGTCAACCAGCAACCCATCCGAGTCGAAACCGATGGCGATTGGGCAGTCCTCTCCACTCCCGGTGGCTCCGCGCTTTCCACCGTCGTCATTCACGCGCCCCGGCTTTCCGGTTTGGCCATCGGCACCACCAACGGGGCCGTCGATGCGAAGAATATCGATGGTTCCATCGACGTCAACACCGGCGCGGGTGAGGTTTCGTGTGATCGCATTCGCGGCGACTGCTCGCTCGTTACTGGCGGCGGCGATATTCACGTCGGCGAGGTCTCAGGCTCGCTGCGTTGCGGTACCAAAGGCGGCCACATCACCGTGAAAAGCGTACGCGGCCCGGCTATTCTCGCCACCGATGGCGGCGATATCGAAGCCCTGCAGGCCGGAGGCTCAGTCAACGCGCAGACCGTGGCAGGTTCAGTACACATCGGGTCCGCCAACGGCGCCGTTGACGCTGCTACCG
The DNA here is from genome assembly GCA_036268375.1 of Bryobacteraceae bacterium. Lineage (GTDB taxonomy): Bacteria > Acidobacteriota > Terriglobia > Bryobacterales > Bryobacteraceae > PALSA-243. The sequence goes on from DATAUH010000219.1 coordinate 4,312, forward strand.
GCGGCGGCGAGATCGTTGTTGACAAGTCCAGCGGCATCGTCACCGCGCGCAATCTCGGCGGACCCGTCGAAGTCGGCGCCGCCGCAGGCATACGCTGCGAATCACATAGCGGCGGCGTTCGCGTCAACAACATCACGGGCGCGATGCGCGTCACCACTTCTGCCGGCAGCATCTTCGCCAGCGTCCTCGGTAGCCGCTGGAGCGATTCGTTTCTTTCCACGGGTAACGGTGACATTACCGTCGTCATTCCGTCGAATGTGGGTGTGAACGTCCGCGCCGTAAACATGATGACCGACAACGTCCGCCGCATCGTCTCCGATTTCAAGCAGGTGCAGACGCGCTTCCGCGGCTCGCAACTCGTGGCCGAAGGCGCAATCAACGGCGGCGGCCCGCTGCTCCAGATCAGCGGCATGGGCGGCACAATCTTTATTAAGAAGCAGTGAGAACGATGAGACTCCGAGATAACTACGTATCCACAGTACTCGCGCTGGCTACGTTCACCGTATCCTCAGCCATGGCTCAGCAGGCGCCTCAAGCTCCGGCTGCGCCCCAGCCTCCGCGCACCCATTCCGCGGGAGCTGCCGTGCCCTCCACTCCTTACTTGGGCGTCGGCATCATGGATGTCGATCCCGCCAAGGCCAAAGCTCTCAAAATGAAAGAGGAGCGCGGCGCCGAAGTCACCAGTCTCGTCGCCGGCGGACCCGCCGACAAGGCCGGTCTCAAGGTCGGCGACGTCGTCCTCGAATATGATGGGCAACATGTGCAGAGCATGGAGCAGCTCCAGCATCTCGTACGCGAAAGCGTTCCCGGCCACCCCGTGAAAGTCGGCGTTTGGCGAAATGGCGCGCTGCAAACTGTCGATGTCACCATCGAACTGCATCGCGATACCGTTGTCGGCGTGCTCGTACCCAACGGAGTTTGGGGAGTCGATGGCCAGGACAACTGGCCCTTCACCGCGCCCATGCCCTTCCCCATCGAAATCCCGCGCATGCTGACCATCATGCAGAGCCCCATACTCGGCGTCGATTGCGAGGCTCTTGGCGATGAACAGCAGTTCGCCGAATTCTTCGGCGTCAAAGACGGCCTGCTCGTCAAGAAGGTCACCTCCAGTTCGCCGGCTCAGCGCGCCGGAGTCAAAGCCGGCGACGTCATCGTCAAAGTCGAAGACACCCACATCGGCACGATGCGCGAACTCACCCAAGCCCTGCGCGCCGCCAGTCAAAAAGGCACATTTCAGATCACCGTAGTGCGCAACAAAAAAGAGATGCAGATCTCAGTTACGCCCGAAGGCTGGCATGGCGCAATTATTACGCCGTCAGCAACTCGCCAAGGCTAACTGGCATCGACTGCTGACTCGCGTCTTAGCTAAGTCAAGTAACAGAAACTAGCAATGACTTAGTACTGAGTAACTCGATCTCGATTTACTTATAACAAACGCGTATTATCATAGGTGTGTCGGCGAGCCCGCATGCGCTTCCACACGCCATTCTCGGCCTTCCATTACTTACTCTAGCCGCGCTGGCCACCGCAACAATAGCTCGCGCGTCCGCGCAAGAGAGTGCGCCGCGTCCCACTTTCGCGCAACTGCTGCAGAAAGCCTCTCAATTCTCATCCGGCTCTTGCGGCAGGGAAGCCGAGCCCCGCGACGCTGTCCCGCCCGATCTTAAGTCCAAAATCTTCAGCCGCGCGACGAAATAGTCACGGCCGGCTTGAATACGGCCTCCGAAGGCTCGGAATCTCCTGTGGGACGAGCGCAACAGGCATTGACGAACTGGAACAAACCAGCGAAAAAGTAAACGCCGCGTGGGACGCAGACTATCGCCTTTCATTTTGAAATACAAGAATTCCCGCCCATCTTAACGGCCTAATGGGAATCGCGAGTCACGAGACCTTTTACGTCTTCGCTCAGTCACTCGGCAAACACGCTACTTCCGTTTGGGAGAGTCATACGCCGCTTGAAAACCTTCTGAGCCAGGATACGCCGCCGCACCTGTCTTTGGACTCTCGCCTCTGCATCGCGACCCAGCCCAACGAGCAAGATTTCTCGCGGACGCTGATTCGATGGGCTGCGCAGGCGGCAGCTTCTACCTTCGCTACGCTGCCTACGAATGGAATCCAAGCCGCGCCGGATGGCTCGAACTCATTCTCAAACAGGATGGGGC
>DATAUH010000220.1:0-6587 GCA_036268375.1 Bryobacteraceae bacterium
CGAGGGGACAAGCGCAGACTCTCTGAAGAGGTTCTCAAGGTCGCGTTTCCTTTGCGATACAAACGTCCGGGAATTGGATCGAAACGTGTTAAGCCGATTATCCGACAGCGGCAAGCGGCCCCGACGAGCGCGGCGCAAAGAAAGACAATCGGAGACGAACGACCGAATATTGTTAGTCAATAGCAATCCTGCACGTGCGCATTCTAACGCATCTTGTTGGCCTTCCAGATGCGTTTAGGGCCGCCGAACTCCGCCACTTGGGCGTAGTCGCCGACCACGGAGAGCGCCCAATCCGCTTTCGCCAGCGCCCCCGCCACATCTAACTTTCAACCGCCGAAACCGGCCCCAACCACCCGGTCCGTCCCCGCTCAACTCTAGCCCTCAGCCGCCCTTGCTAATCCCACGCCCTCCCCCACGTCTCCCATTCGAGCGCCCTGATACGATGAAAGCGCAACTTTTCGACATGCCACCGGCCACGCAATCCGCCGCGGACCTGGAGAGCGCATTTCGCGAACACCACGCCATGGTGTTCCGAGCTGCCTACCGCGTCACCGGCAATGCAACCGACGCCGAAGACGTTCTCCAGACCGTCTTTCTTCGCCTCCTGAAACGCGACCCCGAAGCTGATCCGGTGGCCAATATCGGCAGTTTCCTTCATCGCGCCGCGGTCAACGCCGCGGTCGATCTCATGCGGTCGCGCCAGAACGTCCGCAACATCCCCCTCGATGAACTGGAGCCCGTCCTCGCCGAATCCGCCCATCACGCGCCCGACCGCGCGCACTCCTCGGGCGAAATTCGCGAGTGGCTCCGCTCCGCCATCGGCCGCTTGAACCCGCGCATTGCGGAGATGTTCGCCTTGCGGTTCTTCGAAGGTAAGGAAAACCCCGAAATTGCGCAGTTGCTCCATACAACTCCGGGGACCGTGGCGGTAACGCTTTCGCGCACGCGCGACCGTTTGGAAAAGGAATACCGCGCCCATGTGGGAGGCGTAGCATGAACCAGGACTTCGATCAAGCCGTGTCTCAGATTCGTAATGAACCAATTGACGACGCCGTTGTTGAGGCGGCAGCCGCGCGCGTTTGGGCCCGGCTGTCTGCGGAGGCCGCTCCGCCGCACATCTCCAACTGCGCCAGCTTCCAGGCGTTGATCCCCGAACTGCGCGCCGGCCGGCTGGATAGCGCGCGCGCCACCCTCTTGCGCGACCACATCCACGAATGCGTAGTCTGCCGCCGTGTTTACGAAGGCCGCGCGGCGGTGGTTCCAATGCCGGCTGCCGCAACGCAGAGACCTCGCACCGCGTACAAATTTGCCGCGGCCGCCGCCATCGTCGCCGTCGCCGGCGTGGCAATTTGGATCGGCGTGGAGAATATCGGCGTACACTCTGGCCGCGCCGTAGTGCAAGCCATTAACGGATCGCTTTACGTGATCGCTGCCGACGGCGTCCATCCCCTTGCCGTGGGCGCGGCGCTGCCGGATGGCGTGGAAATCCGCACCGCCAAAGATTCCACCGCGCTGCTTGAACTCCGCGACGGCTCCGTGCTCGAAATGCGCGAACGGTCCGCCGTCACCACCAGCCAGGGCGCGCGCGACATCAACGTCCGGCTCAGCCGTGGCAACATCATCGTGCAGGCCGCGCATCGTTCCTCGGGCCATCTTTTCGTCAATACTGCGGACTGCCGCGTAGCCGTCACCGGCACCATCTTCGGCGTAAGCGCCGGCTCTAAAGGCTCGCGCGTTTCCGTCGTGCAGGGCGAGGTTCACGTCGATCAGGAGAGCCAGGAAAAGATTCTGCGTCCGGGCGAGCAGGCCGTGACCAGTCCCGATCTCGAACGCGAACCCGTGCGCTCCGATCTAGCCTGGAGCCGCAATCACGTGCGCTACGACGCGATCCTCGGGTCGCTCGGCAAGGATCTCAGCGGCATTCCGCAGCCGAATCTTCGTTACGAGAGCCATCTCTTCGGCCGCCTGCCCGCCAACATCGTCTTTTTCGCGGGAATTCCCAATCTGGCGCAGTATTTGGGTGAGGCCCAGGAAGTTTTCCGGCGCAAAGTCTCTCAAAGTCCCGATCTCGAGGCCTGGTGGCAGTCGCACGGCGGCCGCACCGCCTCGGTAATCGAAAAACTGCGGGCAGGCAGCGAGTATTTGGGCGATGAAATCGCCGTGGTCGGCGTCTCCGGAGCCGATGGCCCGGCGTTTTTGGCCGAAGTGAAGCGGCCGGGCTTCGCCGAATTCCTCAAGCAGCTCGGCTTCCCAGCCAATACGCAGCCGAGTGAGATCGAACGCAACGGACTCGCGCTCTTCGGCGCACCGCGCGCCGTGCAGCAACTGTCGGGCGTGCTCGACAACCCGAACGGCGCCATTCAATCCACCGATTTGTACCGCCGCGTGGAGGACGTTTACCATCAGGGCGCGGGCTTCCTGATTTGCGCCAACCTGGAGCGCACCGGCGCCGCGCAACAGACCGCGAACCCGAATACCGATTTGAAAGCCAACCCGCTGACCAACGCCGAATCGCTAATCGTGCGCGAAACGCAGGTCAATGGGACGATGGAAGCGCGCGTTTCTTTCGATTTCAACGGCCCGCGCGCGGGCGTGGCTTCCTGGCTGGCGAGCCCGGGCCCGATGGGCGCGCTCGATTACATCTCGCCCGATGCTTCGGCCGCCGCCGCCGCCGTGGTCAATAGCGGCAGTGCGATCGTGGAACAGTTGAAGATGATTGCGCCCAAGGAACTGGGCGCCGTGCGCGAAGCCCTTTCCGGAAGCTTAGGCGGCGAATTCGCCATTGCGCTCGATGGCCCGCTGATGCCGGTACCCTCATGGAAGCTGATCGCCGAAGTCTACGATCCCAACGCCGCGCAGTCAGCTTTGCGGCAGGCAGTGGCAAGCTACACCAACGATCCCGCCAACGCCGGCCATAAGCCGCTCAACTTCACGCAGGAAACCTTCGAGGGCCGCACCTTCTACGGCATCGCGATTCCTGATGAGGGCCCGCTGCTCGAGTTCCATTACACGTTCGCCGATGGATATATGATCGCTGGACCGACGCGCGCGGTCGTAGCGCGCGCGCTGCAGATCAAACAGTCCGGCAGCTCGCTGATGCGCTCATCCAAACTCACCTCGATGATGCCGCACGACCACTACAACAACTTCTCGCTCGTCTTCTATCAAAACCTCGCGTCCGCCGTCGCGCCAATCGCCGGCCTCCTGGGAGGAATGCTGCCGCAGCATCCCGGGCAGAACGATAAGCCAGGCGACCAGCTCAACGCTCTCACCTCGATGAAGCCCAACTTCGTCGCGGCTTATGCGGAGCCGCAGCGCATCACCTTCGCTGCCAATGGCGACATCCTTGGACCCGCTTTGGCCAACCTCATGCGCGGCGATTTCACCGGCGCCGCGGGCGCGGCCATGGGAGTCTTCCATCAGGGAACTCACAAGCGCGAGATGTCGTATAGATAGAACGATGCAACCAGTCATTGAACTGGCGGGGCTTGAAGTCCGCTTCGGTCAGCGCGTAATCTTGAACAAGTTGAATGCGGCGCTGACGGGGCGCGCAATTGGTCTGCTGGGGCCGAACGGCGCCGGCAAGTCAACGCTGATCAACACGCTGCTTGGATTCCACAAGCCCACGTCAGGCACAGCCCGCGTTTTAGGGCGCGACATTCGCACCCACGCTCGTGAAGTGCGCGGCCTCATCGGCTACATGCCGGAAAGCGATTCCTTCATCGCCCCCATGAGCGGCGTCCGCTTTGTGCGCATGATGGCGGAGCTTTCGGGGCTTCCCTCCGAAGCCGCGCTCGAACGCGCCCACGAAGCCTTCTTCTACGTTGGCCTCGGCGAAGTACGCTACCGCCCTCTCGGCACTTACTCCCTCGGCATGAAGCAAGCCGCCAAGCTGGCGTCAGCCATCGCGCATGGCCCCAAGCTGCTGTTTCTCGACGAACCCACCAACGGCCTCGACCCGCCCGCGCGCACCCGCATGATCCAACTCATCCAGGAGATTCGCGACCGTGGCGACCTCAGCCTCATCCTCTCCTCACATCTCCTCCGCGACGTCGAGGAGTGCTGCGATCAGGTGCTGATTCTCAAGGACGGCAACATAGCCGCATTTTGCAACCTGGAAGAGGAACGGCGCGCCAACCTGCGTTTCCTCGAGATCGAAACCCGCGGCTCCAACAACGGCGATTTCCTTGCCGCCGTCGATCGCCTCGGCTGCCAAACCGCCTCCGGCGCGCAGGGCCGCATCAAGCTGATCCTGCCCGATGGCGTCGAAGTACGCCAGCTTTACGAGATCGCCGCCGCGCAGAACGTCCAACTGCGGCGCCTTTCGCACAAGCGCGATTCGCTCGAAGACATCTTCCTCAAGGCCATGGAGACTCCCAATGGCGGTATATAAGAAAACCTACCGGCCGTACGAGGGCGCGCTCACCGCCTCCGCCAAGCGCTTTTTTGTGATTACGCGTTATGCCATGGAGGATCTGCGGCGCTCCAAGTTCCTAAACATCTTTTATGCGCTCAGCTTCGCCTACCCGCTGGTCTCGTCGTTGATGATCTATCTCGCGCATAACACTAGCGCCCTGCAACTCATCGGCGGCGGTGGCGGCGCGCCCGGCGCGCAGGCGCGTGGGCTGGCAGCGTTTATCTCCATCAACATCACCTTCTTCAACAGCCTGCTCGGCTGGCAAAGCATGCTGGCCCTCTTCCTCGCCGCCTTCATCGGCCCCGGCCTCGTCTCGCCCGATCTCGCTAATAATGCCCTCTCGCTTTACCTCGCGCGCCCCTTCTCGCGCCTCGAATACGTCCTCGGCAAGATGACCGTCCTCGTGCTGCTCATGTCGCTCATGACGTGGGTACCGTGTCTGCTCGTGTTTGCGCTGCAAGGCTACCTCGAAGGCGGCGGCTGGGCCGCGGACAATGCGCGCATCGCCTGGGGCATGTTCTTCGGTTCCTGGCTCTGGATTATCCTGCTGTCACTGCTTGCCCTTGCCCTCTCGGCATGGGTGAAATGGAAGCCTGCTGCCGGTGGCCTTGTCTTCGGCGTCTACTTCGTCGGAGCCGCCTTCGCCGCCATGATCAACACCGTCCAGCGCACCGACTGGGGCTCCCTCTTCGACGTCGGCTACCTGATCGGCTCCGTCTGGACCCGGCTCCTCGAAGGCGCCACCCGCACCACCGATGGACCCATCTTTTTCCGCAACCCGCAAGGACACGAACTTCCGATCGCCGCCTGCTGGATCGCACTCTTTGCGCTCGGCGGAGCCTGTCTCTACATGTTGACCCGCAAAATTCGCGGCGCGGAGGTCGTTCGATGAGTCCGCAACCCTCCGATGGTCTGATCGCCTTCGCCAACGTCTCACGCTTCTACGGCGAAGTCCTGGGCATTAACAAGGTTTCGCTCACCATTCCGCCGGGCATCACCAGCCTGGTCGGCCCCAACGGCGCCGGCAAGACCACCCTGATGAACCTGATGACCGGCCTCATCCGCCCCTCACAGGGTGAAATCCGAGTGCTCGGGATTTCCCCCAACAACCCCCGGGAGTTATGCCGTGTGGTCGGCTATTGCGCCCAATTCGAAGCCTTCCCCAAGGGCCTCACCGGCAGACAGTTCGTTTTTTCGTATTTGCGCCTCTTCGGCTACAGCGAAGCCGAAACCGCCGCCCGCACCGAAACCGCCATCGCCCGCGTCAGCATGACCGCCGCCGCCGACCGCGCCTGCGCCGCCTACAGCAAAGGCATGCGCCAGCGCATCAAACTCGCCCAAGCCATCGCGCACGACCCGCGCGTAGTCGTGTTGGACGAACCTCTGAATGGTCTCGACCCCATGGCCCGCGCCGAAACCATCGACCTGTTTCAGCACTGGGGCCAGGAGGGGCGGCACGTCATTGTATCCAGCCACATCCTGCACGAAGTCGATCGGATCTCCGATCAAGTGATCCTGTTGAGTCACGGCTACGTCGTTGCCGAAGGCCAGATTCAAGGCGTCCGCAGCGAAGTCAAAGAGCAGCCGATGCAGATCGTCGTGCGCTGCGATCGTCCCAACGATCTGGCGGCGCGCCTGTTCCAGGAAGGCCACCTGGTCGAAGCCAAACTCGCTCAAGGCTCGCTCCTGCTGCGCACGCGCGATGCCGACAGTTTTTATTTGCTCTTGAACCGCGTGATCCTCGACAGCGGCCTCGTAGTCGAGTCTGTCGCGCCCGCCGATGATGACGTCAATGCCGTGTATCAATACCTGATCGGCGCCGAAGGAGCCACCGTATGATAAGCCAAATCGCAGCCGTCTTCCGGCTGGAGTGGCGCAAAACGTTTCTGTCGCGGCGCGCCTGGTGGATCTACATTCTTGCCGCGGCGCCGGTCGCCGTGACAGTGATTCACTGGTTGATGTCGGCGCATTCGATGGATCGCGTGCGCCAAGGCCTCAGCCGCGGCCACTCGCTAGGCGATGACAGCAACATCTACGCCGCCATTTTCCAGTTCTTCTATTTGCGCGGCGCAATCTTTTTCGGCTGCGTCGGCATCTTCACCAATCTGTTTCGCGCGGAGATGCTCGAAAAGACTCTACACTACTACTACCTCACGCCCGTGCGGCGCGA
>DATAUH010000221.1:0-3498 GCA_036268375.1 Bryobacteraceae bacterium
GATCCCACAGCCGAATGCGTCGTCTGCGGAGCCCCCGCCGTCTGCATGACGGACGATGGAGCCTTCACTTGCAGCAAGTGCGGCGCAGCGCTCGACCTCGAATACACCGAAGTAGCCCCTGCTTGATTCCGCTGCGCGTTAACTCCGTCTTAAATACTCACAGCCGGTTACGCTCATCCGCCCGCCGTTCGAGTTCGTCAAGCCGCGCTACTAACTTGCCGATGCTGTCGGTCACCGCTTCCTGCTGCAGGTCTACTGCCCGGATCGCCGCGCCATGGCTACGCAACCGCATTTCTACAGGACTCGCCCACTTATGAAACTCCGTTAGCAGCTTAGTTTCGACGCGCTCGATGCGTTCGGCGAGATCGGTCTCGACTCGCTCGATGCGCGTGGCCAAATCAGTTTCGCCATGCCCAATACGCGCGGTGAGGTCCATCTCGACGCGTTCTATGCGCGCGTTGAGATTCGTCTCGACGCGATTGATGTGCCCGGCGATTTCCGCCATGGCGGCGCGAAGGTCTGCCTTTGTGATTGGCGATCGGTCGTTTGGCGTGTCTGGCATGTACGTCCCTCGTCATATTTTCTCACGTCGATACTACATACATATCCACACGAGGTTCAGCGGCTCCGCAGCCTGTTCCATATTGCCCCGCTCTCATTAGTCTCCCCGCCGAGCCCCTACGCTGACGCACGGTATAATCGTCGATTGCCCGAGCTACGTAACGATCCCATCACGGGCCGCTGGGTAATCATCGCCACTCAGCGGGCAAAGCGCCCGACCGATTTCATCCGCCAGCCAGTTCCACCCGCCCGGCATGGAATTTGCCCGTTCGACTATGGGCATGAGCACCAAACTCCACCCGAAATTCTCTCCTATCGCAACAGCGGCAATCGCGATGAGCCCGGGTGGCGCGTACGCGTCGTTCCGAACAAATTCCCCGTACTCGGCATCGAAGGCGAGCTCAGTCGTCAGGGCGATGGCATGTACGACAAGATGAATGGCATTGGCGCTCACGAAGTCATCATCGAAACACCCGACCACAACGCCACTTTGGGCGATATGCCCGAACGTCAAATCCAGGAATACCTCTGGGCGTGGCGCGATCGCGCCAATGACCTGAAGAAAGACCGCCGCTTTCGCTACATCGTCATGTTCCGCAACTATGGCGAAGCCGCCGGATCGAGCGTAGAGCATCCGCATTCGCAGTTGATCGCCCTGCCCGTTGTGCCCGCAAGCGTGAAAGAGGAGATCGACGGCTCACACCGCTTCTGGGAACTCAAAGAGCGCTGTATCTTCTGCGACATCATCCGCCAGGAAGCCGGCGCCGGCGTGCGCCTCGTCAGCGAAACCGATCGCTTCACCGTGATCGAGCCCTACGCATCGCGATTTCCATTCGAAACCTGGATCGTTCCCAAAGTGCACAATTCGCATTACGAAAATGCCGATGCGGCAGTGCTGCAGAATCTCGCCTACATTCTCCGCGCCACCATTCGCAAAATGGAAAAGGTGTTGGAAAGACCGGCATACAATCTGATCATTCACACCGCGCCCGTTCAGGAAGCCCCCATGGACTACTATCACTGGCACGTGGAGATCATTCCGCGGTTAGCCAAAATTGCCGGCTTCGAATGGGGCTCCGGCTTTTATATCAACCCCACCCCTCCAGAAGAGGCTGCAAAATTTCTGCGCGATGCGGGGCTCGGGTAGGCCGTGGTACTCTAACGCCCGTAAGGGTCGCGGAAAATGCGAAACTGACGGTGTGGAGGCGCGTCCCTCAACTCATGAACGTGCGCAGCCATACGGGCTTGCGCACGTGTTGGCGGTCTGGTATAAAACCCTAATCGTTCCCACGCCGGGACCGGGGCGGCCAACATGCCCGAAAAGAAGAACGCTGCCGCTAGCAGCGGCAGAGACAGTCGCATGAATAAACCACAGGCATCAAACTCGTCCAAAGCTTCGGAAACAGGCCGCCCGCAATCCGGGACGTCTGCGTCCGGCGCGCCAATGTCAAATGCACAGACGCAAATGGCGGGCTTTGAAGCGGCGATGAAGCAATTTCATGCGCGCAACTTTAAGCCCGCGCGTGAACTCTTCGAAGTCGCGGCTCGCGGTCCCGAACGCGACATCGCGCAACGCTCTAAACTTCACATGGCGATGTGCGACCGCCGCCTGCAGCAGGATCCGGTTCCATTAGGCTCCGCAGAGGAATACTACACCTATGGCGTCGCTATGCTGAATGCGCGCAAACCGGCCGAGGCGCGCTCCAGTCTCGAAAAGGCAGTCAGCATGGATCCCGCCGCCGAGCACATGCATTATGCATTGGCGGGAGCGTTGGCTCAGACAGGCGATCTGAACGCCGCCTATGAGAGCTTGAAGCGCGCCATTGAGATGGACCCCCGCAATAAACTCGCCGCGCGCCAGGACGCGGACTTCGCCTCGCTCGCCAATCAGCCGCCCTTCGACGCGCTCCTTTATCCCGAAAAGAAGAGCTGGTAAGTGGATCGCTCGCCGCTGCGCATAGTGGCGATCGGCGGCGGGACCGGCCTTTCGGCGCTACTTGCAGGTTTGAAACGCTATGCCATGCCTGGGCTGGAGGCGCCGCCCGTAGATATCACCGCCATCGTCACCGTCACCGATGACGGCGGAAGTTCCGGCCGTCTGCGGCGTGAATTCGACGTCCTGCCTCCCGGCGACATTCGCAACTGCATGGTGGCCCTCAGCGAAGATTCCGCCATGCTCTCGCGTCTCTTCCAGTACCGCTTTGAAGCCGGCCGCGGACTCAAAGGACACAGCTTCGGCAATCTCTTCCTGATGGCGCTCACCCACATCATGGGTGATTTTCCGGAGGCCGTAAAGGCGTCATCGGAAGTACTCAAGATTGGGGGCCGTATCTTCCCGTCCACCACCGCCAACGTCTCCATCGAAGCCACGCTCACCACTGGCGCGCGCGTAGTCGGTGAAACCAACATCAGCCGCAGTCGCCATCGCATCGAACGCATCCATCTGCGCCCCGGCCGCGCAAAGCCGCTCCCCGCCGCGCTCACCGCAATTGCTCAGGCCGATGCGATCACCTTCGGCCCCGGGTCGCTTTTCACCAGCGTGATTCCGAATCTATTGGTGGATGGCATCCCCGCCGCCATCCGGCGTTCGAACGCAGTCAAAGCCTATTTCGTGAACCTGATGTCCCAGCCCGGCGAGACTACGGAATTCACCGCATCGGACCATGTCCGCAGCCTCCATCGCCACGCCAAGGGCAAGCTCCTCGATTATGTCGTCGTCAACATCCGGCCGATCACGCAGGCGATGAAGAAGCGTTATGCGCGCCAGGCCGCCAAACCCGTCGACAACGACATCGACGAATTCTTTCGTATGGGTTTAAAAGTGATGGCAGGCAACTTGGCGCTGCACGGCGAGACGTTGAAACACGATCCCGACGCAACAGCCGCCGTAGCCGTCAAACTGGCGCTCGAAGGCCGCCGCCGCAGCCGCTGAGATCC
>DATAUH010000222.1:0-19141 GCA_036268375.1 Bryobacteraceae bacterium
TGGCTGATGCGCGATTGCGCGTTGGATCGCCGCGGGGCGGAGCAGGCGTCGATTTATGTGCGCGCAGGACAGGCGGCGCTGGGCGCGCTACCCACGCATCGGCGGATTGTGGCGGAGCGGTTCTTCGATGAAGGTGGCGGCATGCAGTTGGTGATTCACGCGCCGTTTGGGGCGCGCATCAACCGCGCGTGGGGGTTGGCGCTGCGCAAGAAGTTCTGCCGGTCGTTCAATTTCGAACTCCAGGCGGCGGCGACAGACAATGGAATCAACATTTCGCTGGGCGAGCAGCATTCGTTTCCGCTCGAAGCGGTGTTTGAGTTTTTGCGTCCGGAGACGGTGGAAGACACGCTTACGAAGGCGCTGATTACCGCGCCCATGTTTACGGCGCGCTGGCGGTGGAATGCGAATCGCGCGCTGGCGATTCCGCGGTTTCAGGGCGGAAAGAAGGTGCCGCCGCCGATTCAACGCATGAGGGCGGACGATCTGATGGCGGCGGTATTTCCGGATTTAGCCGCGTGTCCGGAAAATCTGACGGCCGAGATTCGCATTCCCGATCACCCGCTGGTCAACGAGACGATTCAGAACTGCCTGCGCGAGGCGATGGATGTGGACAGCTTGCGCGCGGTGCTGACGGACCTGCGTGATGGGAAGATCGAGCGGGTAGCGATCGATACCGCGGAGCCGTCTCCTTTTTCGCACGAGATTTTGAATGCGAACCCGTACGCGTATCTCGACGATGCGCCGTTGGAGGAGCGCCGCGCCCGCGCCGTGCAGATTCGCAGCACGCTTCGGACCGATTTCTCGAAGGAAGGTGCGGGGGCGCTGGATCCCGACGCGATCGCAACCGTGGCGCGGGAGGCTTGGCCGGCGATGCGCGATGCAGACGAACTGCATGAGGCGCTGCTCGGTTTGTGCGTGATGCCGGTGATGGAAGGTGAAGCCGCGCTGCTGTTCAATGAATTGGCTCTGTGGCGTCGCGCCACGGTGATGATCTCGGAAGGCCGTGAGTTCTGGGTGGCGGCCGAGCGTTTGAATCTGGTACGCGCGGCATACCCCAAAGCGGTATTTGAACCCGAGATTCAAGCGCCCAATTTGACGCGCACGGTTCCAGAGACGCCGGAGCGATGTGCCGCCGAAGTCCTACGCGGGTGGTTTGAATGCACGTGTCCGATACGTGCATCGGAGATTGCGCGCGACCTGGCGATGGAACGCATTCTGGTGGACCAAGGCTTGGGCCAACTGGAGGCTGAGGGCCAAATTCTGCGAGGGCGGTTCACGACGCGCAGCGCGGAGGCCGAAATCGAGTGGTGCCACCGCCGCTTGCTGGCGCGAATCCACCGGCTGACCATCGGCCGCCTGCGGCGTGAGATTGAGCCAGTGACCACGGCGGAATTTTTCGCCTTTTTGCACCGGTGGCAGCATCTTTCACCCGGGAGCCAGTTGCACGGAATTGATGGCGCGTTGCAGATCATCAAGCAATTGCAGGGCTGCGAATTTCCCGCGGCCGCGTGGGAGGCCGAGGTGCTGCCGCGCCGAATCGCCAATTACGACCCTGAGTATCTCGACGAACTGTGCCTTTCGGGGGAAGTGAGTTGGGGCAGACTCTCGCCGCATCCTGCGTTTGAACGCGATGAGGAGGAGCGCGGGCGAGTGCGGCCGACGCGCGTAGCCCCGCTTGCGGTTTTTCTGCGCGAAGACGCGGGCTGGCTGCTGGCGCGGCCACAGCCTTCGACAAAAGAGGTGTTGTCGCAGCCGGCGCAGGATCTGCTGACAGTGCTGGAGACGCGCGGAGCCTGTTTCTTCGCTGATTTGACGCGCGTGACCGGACGGCCGGCGAATGAAGTAGAAGACGGCTTGTGGGAGTTGGTGACTGCGGGTTTGATCACGGCCGACGGTTTCGAAAATCTGCGGGCGCTGCTGGATCCCAAGCGGCGCAGAACGGACGGAGGAAGCCGGACGGCCCGGCCGAGGCACGCGCCCGGGCGTTGGGCGATTTTGCGCCACACGGAAACGGCGCCGGATGGAAATCCCGCGGCCTTTGCGCGCCAGTTGCTCACGCGCTGGGGTGTGGTGTTTCGCGATGTTGCAGCGCGCGAGCCGCTGGCGCCGGCGTGGCGAGACCTTTTGGTAGAACTGCGGCGCATGGAATCGCGCGGCGAGATTCGCGGCGGCAGGTTCGTGTCCTCCTACATCGGCGAGCAGTTCGCGTTGCCGGAAGCCCTGGATCTATTACGCGCGATTCGAAGGACGGGTGAAACCGCGGATGCTCCGGACATGCCCGGCCCGTGGGCCGGCCTGCAACATCGCCAGGCGGCTCGGATGGTGAGTTAGTCGGTCACATCGGACTCACTTTGCCTTCGCCACTTCCACCGCGAAAGTGTAAGTGTCGCCGAACATATTGGAGCGAAATACCACCCATTTTTGATCGGGCGTAAAGCTGACGTTTGGCTCCAGGTGATATTCGTGCTTCGCCATATTGACCAGTTTTTCTGCGTGCAGGACGCCCGGTTGAATCAGGTTGTTGCCAAGCGTGTTGTCATCATGTTTGAGCTCGGGGCGAAACAGGTAGATCCATTGACCATTGGGCGCTTTCGCGACCTGCCCCGGGTCGCCGCCATCCCCGCAGAAGAGTTTGCCGTCGCGCGTTACGTTGAAGTGGATCGACCATTCGTTGCGCTCCAGGTGGTACCACGTGCGGGCGCCGGTTTCGACGTTGTAGCCAGCGAGCCAGAAGACCTCGCTACGCGGCGTCTGCAGGTCGTACCAGATGGTTTTGCCGTCGGCGCTCCAGAATTCGTGCCCGGCGATTTCCATCACCATGGTGCGCTTGTGTATGAGCGTCGCGTGCGAGCCATCGGCGTGCATGGTCCAGATGCGATCGACTTTATGCCACGGACCCTCGTGGCAGAACATCAACAGATCAGGATCGGTGGGCGAAAATTCCAGGTGATTGAGCCAATCCGTAGAACGGTGAATAACTTTTGTTTCGCCGGTGCGCGTGTCGATAGTGAATAGCGCGCGCGGCAAGTGCGCGGCGAGAGTCGCCTCCATCATCTGGCCTTTGTTCAAAGGTTGGACCAGATTTTGCGGCTGTGGTCCGCGGTTGGCGGCATTGTAGTCGGGGCGCTCGCTTTCGATATATGTTCCTGCCAGCAGCGTTTCGTCCGCGTTCACGGTGACAATTGATGCGGAGTTTCGCTGCGGGATCTTGGCGATTTCGCGCGTCCCGCCGGTGTCGGCGTTGGTCGCGAAAACCGCCCCGTCCTTCACGTAGTAAACGTTGGGCGTCTTGCGGCCGGTGACGATGACGCGCACGCGCCCGGTAACGATCGGCCTCGCAGCATGCGTCTCAAGATCCAGCACGCTGATGCCTTGCGGCGTGGTGTAGATCATCTTGCGACCGTCGGCAGTGTAGCCGTTTTGATTGAAGTAAAGGCTGGCGCTGCCGGGTTCGTTAGTGAGCCGCACCACTCGATGGCCGGTGTCGGGATCGATCCAACTGCTGGGAGGTTCGGCTGCCTGCCCGGCCACGGGCAATCCGGAAAACAGAACGGCCAAGGGCAAAACGGCAAGCGGCACGGCGACGGCGCAGCGTGACATGCGAATATTATCCCCCGAGGCCGTTTTTTGCGCGCGCCTCTCGGATATCATCGGCTATGCCGAAAAGTTCACCGGTCGAGGCTTCGGTCACATCACAGGTCGCGGAGTTCATCGCGAAATTCGAGCCTGAGACGGCAAAGCAGATTCGCGCGTGTCGCGCCGCAGTTCGCAAGCGAATGCCAACCGCGAATGAATTAATCTACGACAACTACAACTTCTTCGTGATCGGTTACAGTTCGACTGAGCGCGCCTCCGACTGCATTATTTCGCTAGCTTCCGATCGCCACGGCGTCACGCTCTTCTTCTACTACGGCGCGCGATTGCCCGATCCGGCGAAGATTCTGAAGGGCGGTGGCAATCAGGTGCGCTCGATCCGCATGGAAGGTCCGGAAACGTTGGAGCGGCCGGAAGTGGAGGCGCTGTTGCAAGCCGCGATCGATTACGGCAAAAATCCGTTGCCCGAGAGCGGCAAAGGAAAAACGCTCATCAAGGCGATTGTGGCCAAACAGCGGCCGCGGCGTTAGCAACTTTGGTTTCCCGCCGCTACAATTGAAACGTGGCCCTTACCTGCTATCTCGACGCATTTTCCGGAATTAGCGGCGATATGACGGTTGGCGCCCTGGCCGATGCCGGAGCCGACCGGGACGCGATTGCGAAGGCCATCCATTCGCTCAATATCGGCGCGACGGTCTCGTTTGACACGGTAAAGCGGCAGGGTATCGGCGCGACGAAATTTCGCGTGGAGGTGCAGGAAACCAAGAGCCACCGGCACCTTTCGCACATCGTGAAAATGATCGAAGCCGCCGATATTGGTGAGGCCGCCAAGCGCAACGCAATCGCAATTTTTCAGCGTTTGGGCGAGGCAGAAGCCAAGACGCACCAGGTCCCAATTGAAAAAGTGCACTTCCACGAAGTGGGCGCGGCCGATTCGATCGCGGATATCGTGGGCGCCGCGGTTGCGTTCGATTCGCTGGATGTCGGCGAGGTGTACTGCTCTGCGGTGAACGTTGGCAGCGGCACCGTAGATACGCAACATGGCGTGTTGCCGGTGCCCGCGCCCGCGACTGCGCGGCTCCTCGAGAACGCACCGGTTTATTCACGCGGGCCGATGATGGAATTGACCACGCCAACAGGCGCTGCGATTGCAGTCACGCTTGCGAAATCTTTCGGCGCGATGCCCCCAGTAACAATTGTCCGAACGGGCTACGGCGCAGGTGACCGCGATTTTCCTGGGCAGGCGAACGTGCTGCGTGTGATCTTAGGTGAAGCGACCGGCGCGCGTGAAGCGCAAACCGTGACGGTGATCGAAGCCAACATAGACGATTCGAACCCGCAAGTGCTGGCGTACGCCTCCGAGCGATTGATGGAGGCAGGCGCGCTCGATGTGACGCTGCAGCCGATCGTCATGAAGAAGGGCCGGCCGGGCACGTTGCTGAGTGTGATTGTGAAACCAGAGGACCGCGAGACGCTGGCCGCGCTGATTTTTCAGGAGACCTCAACGCTCGGGTTGCGCATTTATTCCGCGGAACGGCGCGTCCAATCACGCTCCTGGACCGAGGTCACAACCCCCTACGGCAAGGTCCGTATCAAAGTATCGGGCGACGGCGCCTACGCGCCCGAGTATGAGGATTGCCGCAAGCTAGCCCTCGAATCCGGAGCGCCCCTGAAGCAGGTAATTGCCGAAGCCAATTTCGCTTATCTCGACTTATCCCGATGAAATACTACCTCACCACTCCGATCTACTACGTCAACGCTGCTCCGCACATCGGGCACGCCTACACCACGATAGTGGCAGACCTGATCAAGCGCTTCAAACATATGCAGGGATACGACGCGGTCCTAACCACGGGTTCAGACGAACATGGAGTGAACGTGGAGCGCGCCGCGGAACGCGCCGGTAAGTCGCCCAAAGAGTTCTGCGATGTGATCGCGGCTGAATTCAAGCGGCAGTGGGAGATTCTGGGACTGGATATCGATTACTTCCAGCGAACGACAAGCCCGAATCACGCGCGCGTGGTGCAGGATCTTTTCGATCGCTGCCGCAAGAATGGATACATCTACAAAGGCTCTTATACCGGCCAATACTGCATCTTCGACAATCTGTATGTAAACGACGCCAAGCCGGGAGATCCGTGCCCCGATTGCGGACGCACCACGGAAACGATCACGGAAGAGAACTTCTTCTTCAAGCTGTCTGCCTTTCGCGACAAATTGCTGGAGCTGTACGAAGAGCATCCGGAGTTCATCCAGCCGGAATCGCGCCGCAATGAGGCGCTTTCGTTTATCCGCGCAGGCTTGAACGATCTTTCGATTACGCGCAGCAATATCAAATGGGGCATTCCCGTTGCCGGCGAAGCGCCGCACGTGTTTTACGTATGGTTCGACGCGCTGGCGACTTACATGAGCGCTGTTGACGGGACAGGTCTGTGGCCTGCGGACCTGCATCTGATCGGCAAAGAGATCGTCCGCTTCCATGCGATCTTCTGGCCTGCGTTCCTGATGGCTGCCGAGTTGCCGCTCCCGAAACAGATCTTTGCGCACGGTTGGCTGCTGTTTGAGAACGACAAGATGAGCAAATCGCGCGGCAACATCGTGCGCGCGGAGCCGATTCACGACGTGCTGGGGGTTGATGCTCTGCGGCATTTCCTGCTGCGCGAAGTCGTATTCGGCCAGGACGGCAGCTTCAGCTACGACGCGCTGGTAGGCCGCTACAATTCCGATCTTGCGAACGGATTGGGAAATCTTGCCAGCCGCACGCTAACGATGATCCGCCAGTATCGCGACGGCGCGATTCGTACGGCGGAAGCATCATCTATTCGAACGCTGGCGGAGCAAACAATCATCGCTGTGCAGGACACCTTCTCCCGTTTCGAGTTTTCGAAGGGTCTCGAAGCAGTTTGGGGCCTTATCGGTGCGGTGGACAAATTCATCGTCGAACAGGCGCCTTGGAAGCAGGCGAAAAGTCCGGAACCGAACGGCCTGGATGAGACCCTCTACACCGCTGCCGAGGCGTTGCGCATTATCACCGCTTTGCTGTGGCCCGCGCTGCCGCAGTCGGCTGCGAAGATCTGGGCGCAGCTTGGCATGGCGGAGTCGCTCGAATCCGTGAAGTACGAAGGCCTGCATTGGGGCGGTCTGCAAAACGGGCATAAGATCGGCGAGATTTCGCCTGTGTTCCCGCGCATCGAACTCAAAGATGCCGTGACGCGCATGCGGGAACTGGAAGAGAAGACTACCGCGCAGCAGAACGCGATGCTCGGCAAAAAAACAGAGTCGGCCGAGGAGACCGCCGGATCGCCGAAAATACCCATCGACGATTTCCTGAAAATCGACCTGCGCGTGGGCCTCGTGAAATCGGCCGAGCGCGTTAAGGGTTCCGACAAACTGATGCACATGAAGGTCGACATCGGTGAGCCGCAGCCACGAACCATCGTAGCCGGCATTGCAGAGGCATACGCGCCGGAGCAACTGCTGAATCGCAAGGTGGTGATCGTCGCCAACCTGCAGCCGCGCAAGTTGAAGGGCATCGAATCGAACGGAATGATCGTCGCCGCGTCGCTCGAAGGCGGTAAGCCGGTGCTGGTCGGATTCCACGAAGAGATCGAACAAGGCGCGCGGCTGAAGTAGCCATGACGCTGGTCGATACGCACTGCCACTTAGACGACAAACAGTTTGATAACGATCGCGAGGCCATGATCCAACGCGCGCGCGCGGCAGGCGTCGAGCGCATGATGTCGATCGGCACTGGAGACGGCCCGCCGGATTTGGAGGTGGCGACCCGCCTCGCCGACCGTTACTCGTTCGTCTACGCAACCGTCGGAGTGCATCCCCACGATGCCGCGAAAGCGAACGACGAGACGTTCGTGCGCTTGCGTGAGCTAACTCGTCATCCGAAGGTTCTGGCGATCGGCGAGATCGGCCTGGATTACCACTACGACTTTTCGCCTCGCGACGTGCAACGCACGGTGTTCGAACAGCAACTGGCGTTAGCAAGCGAGGCTGGAAAACCGATCGTGATCCACACCCGCGAAGCTTGGGCGGAAACGCTGGAGGTTCTGCGAACGCACTGGAAAGGGCAGGGCATCATGCACTGCTTCACAGGTGATGAGTCACAGGCGCGTGAGGCCCTCGATCTCGGTTTCTATCTCAGCTTCGGCGGCGTGCTGACTTTTCCAAAAGCGGAGGCAGTACGCCAGGCCGCGAAAATCGCGCCCGCCGATCGCATCTTAATCGAAACCGATTGTCCATACTTAGCTCCTGTCCCGCATCGAGGAAAGCGAAACGAACCGGCATTCATCGCAGAAACGGCGCGCCGCTTGGCTGAAGTGCGCGGGTTGGCAGCGGAGGAAATCGGAGAACTGACTGCGGCAAATTTCGATCGTCTGTGCATCAAATCTGCGTCCGAGTGACAGTAGCCGGAATGGTCGCGATAACGCTCCAGTTACAATAACTGAGTGCCACGTATCGCAGTTGCCACGGCTCTGGCTTTTTCGTTTGTACTATCCGCTCAAACTCAGTTTTTACCTATAAAACAGATCCACGCCGGCATGCATGGCGTAGGTCGCACCGTATTCAGCGGCAGTCAAATCTCAGATTTCGACGTCGAGATTCTCGGCGTCTTAGAGAACGTCGGCCCGAAGGAGTCGCTGATCATCGCGCGGCTGTCCGGCGGTCCGCTCGAACATACCGGCGTCATGCAAGGGATGAGCGGCAGCCCGGTCTACATCGATGGCAAACTCATCGGCGCGGTAGCGATGGCCTTTCCGTTTTCGAAAGATCCGATCGCCGGCATCCGGCCCATCGAAGACATGCTGCAGGTTGCGCCGCCCGTTACGCCGCAGCCTGCGCCCTCCCATCGGCAACTTGCGTTGGCCGAGCGCGATCTCACGCGTGGAATATCGCGTCCACAGTCGGCAATGGCCGGCGACGCGCGCATGGTGAACATCGCGACGCCAGTCTCCTTCGGCGGATTTACGGCCGCTACGTTGGACGCGTTTGCTCCGCAATTGCGAGCGCTGGGCCTGGAACCGCGCCAGGGCATCTCGGCGGGATCGGAAACCAAGCCGACTATGGGCAATCCCGCCGACGTGAAGCCGGGTTCGATGATCAGCGTGCAGTTGATGGCCGGCGACATGGGCATGGGCGCTGATGGCACAGTCACGTACGTGGATGGCTCGCATCTCTACGCCTTCGGGCACCGTTTCCTCGATGTCGGCGCCACCTCGTTGCCATTCGCGCGCGCCGACGTGATCACGCTGATGCCGAACGTCAACACCTCCTTCAAACTCTCCACCGCCCGCGAGTGGATGGGCTCGATTTCGCAGGATCGCAGCACCGCCATCTCGGGCGAACTGGGCGTCCGGCCGCCGATGGTGCCGATGTCGCTGGCCGTCACCCGCTCTTCGAAGGCCGTAGAGAAATATCAGATGCAGATGGTCAATGACCCGCTGCTTTCGCCGCTGCTCTTGCAAATGGCGGTGTTTTCCGTCATCGATCGAACGGAGCGCACGATGGGCGCAGCCACTCTGCGCGTCACCGGCGAACTGGATTTTCAGAATGCGCCCGCGCCGGTTCGTCTGGACAATCTCTACTCGGCCGACAACGGAACCGCCGCTCAGGTGTCGCTCAATACCGCAATTCCGGCGGCCTACATTCTGCAAAGTGGATTCAATTCGGTCAAGTTGAGCAAGGTATCGATCAACGTCGAAGCCTTCGATGAGAAACGCCAATTCAACATCGATGGCGTGACCCTCTCCAAACGCCAGGTCCATCCCGGCGACAAGCTTCAGATCGCCGTTTTACTCACCGGCGAGAACGGCGCCGAAACCACTCGCACGGTCGATTATCAGGTGCCGATCGGCGCGCAACCGGGCCAGCTTTACTTCACGGTGTCGGACGCGAGCGTCGCCAATCTGATCGATTTTCGCCAGATTTTGCAGGCCAGCCCGCGCAGCCCCCGGCAACTCATCGATATCGTCAACGAACTGCATCCCAACACCAAGGCTTACGTGCGAGTCTGGCGCGCCGATCCCGCATTTCAACTGGAGGGCACCGATTTGCCCGCCCCACCGCCTTCGATTGCGCTGGTGCTGGACGGCGCCGCGACCAATTTGCAAGGCGTCACCAGTTCGCGCAATTCAAAGCTCGCCGAGATGGAGATTGACGGCGCAGGCGTCGTAATTTCCGGCAGCAAAACGGTACAGGTGGAGGTGAAAGAGTGAGGGCGCGCATGTACCGTCTGTCAGTCCCGCTGATTCTTGCAGCGTCGGCGTTTGCAAGCGGCACCACGGCGTGGGAGATGAGTTCCTACGCCGACTTCATCAAAGGCAAGTTCGACGGCATCTCTCTCAGCCGTGACGGGCGAGTCACTTTGGGCCCGAAAATGGACCCCGTTTTTGTCTCGGATCAGCCTGTTGTTTGGGCCGTGGCCGAAGGTCCCGACGGATCGCTCTACGCCGCCACGGGAAATCGCGGCCGCATCTACAAGGTCGATCGCGCAGGCAAAGCAACGCTGCTGTGGACCGCGCCTGAACCAGAAGTCTTCGCCATCGCCGCGGGGAAAAATGGCGTGATCTACGCGGGCACGTCACCCGATGGCAAGGTCTACCGCATCGAAAACGGAACGGCGTCTGAATACTTCGCGCCGCAATCGCGCTACATCTGGTCGCTCGCCGTTGCAAAAGACGGCGTGCTGTATGTGGGCACGGGCGATCAGGGCAAAGTCTTTCGCGTCGACGGAGCAGGGAAGGGCGAACTCTATTACGAGACCGGTCAATCGCACATCACGGGCCTTGCGGTGGACGCGCAGGGCCGCGTCTTAGCAGGCACCGAGCCGAACGGCATTCTGTATCGCATCTCGGCCAAGAATCAGGCATTCGTACTTTACGATTCGAACTTGCCGGAGATCCGCGCCATCGTGCCGATGCCCGATGGCGCTGTGTACACGGCGGCCTTGGGCGGTTCAGTGGCAAAACAGGCGCAGGCAGCCGCGCAGGCTACGCAGAACAACGTAGTCACCGCGCCCGGCACAACCATCACGGTTTCGGTAGACGCTGCCGCCAATGCGGCCGAGATCAAGCCGCAGGACGTCAAACCGCCGCAGGCGATTCAAGCTACGCCAACGCCGCAGGTCTCGAGCACGTTCTCCACCGGCCCCGACACGAACGTAGAGAAATCGGCCGTCTATCGCATCAATCCGGATAACACTGTGGAGACGCTCTGGACGTCCAAAGAGGAAAACGTCTACGACGTGCTGGCGCTCGAAAAGCAAATCCTCTTTTCCACGGATCAGGACGGCCGCATTTACGGTCTCTCGCCCGATCGGCGCGTCACGCTGGTCGCGCAGACCAACGAAAGCGAAACGCTGCGCCTGTTGCCTGCCGATCATTCCATCCTTGCGGCCACCGGAAACATGGGCCGCATTTTCCGGCTCGGTGAAAAGGCGGGGTCCAGCGGAACCTACGAAGCCCCCGTGCACGATTCCAGCACGGCTTCGAAATGGGGCAGCCTGAGTTGGCGCGCCGATTTGCCTGATGGTTCCAAACTCGCATTTCGCACGCGCTCCGGCAACTCTGCGCGTCCCGACCGCACGTGGAGTGAGTGGTCTCAGCCGCTGACGGATGCCAACGGCTCGCGTATCACCAGTCCCAATTCGCGCTTCATTCAATGGAAACTGGAGATGACGGCTGCCAACGGCGCCACACCGATTTTGAATAGCGTTTCGCTCGCCTATCTGCCGCAAAATTCCCCGCCCGTGCTGCACAGCGTCAACGTGGTTTCGCAAGCGGTCGCGGCTCACGCGGCGGGCGCCCAGACCTCCTCGAATGCCGCCTACTCGGTCACCGTTTCGGATACGGGCGACGCCTCGCCAAATTCCACCGGCACATCCACCCAGACCCTGCAACGCGCCTTCAATCAGCAGATCACAATCTCCTGGCAGGCCGACGACCCCGATGGCGACCGCCTGCTCTACAACGTGTATTTTCGCGGCGCCGACGAAATGCAATGGAAGGTGTTGAAGACGGCGACGCATGATACGTCGCTTTCCTTCGATGCGGACGTGCTTGCCGACGGCAAATACTATTTCCGCGTGATGGCCTCCGATCGTGAGGTCAATCCGCCCTCCACCGCACGCGACGCGATTCTCGACAGCGCCCCCGTGATGATCGACAACACGCCGCCGCTCCTGAAAATTGACGCCAGCCGATACGCCAACGGCGCCGCGCACGTCGAGTGGGAGGCTGCCGATGCAGCGTCCGGCCTCCGCCGTTGCGAATACTCCTTGGACGCCGGCGACTGGATCCCGGTGGAAGCGGCCGACGGCGTCATCGATTCCCTGCGCGAGAAGTTCGCTCTCGATCTGACGAATCTCAAGCCAGGCGAGCATTTGGTGGCCTTTCGCGTCGCCGACGCGGCGGGGAACACCGGCGTGGCAAAGGTTGTCTTGAAGTAACCCAACCTCGTAACATGCTAATAGCCCATGCGCCTGACGCCGCGCAACATCTTCTGGCTGCTGCGCCGCAGTGTGATCGGGGCGCTCGATGATAACTGCTTCGGCATCGCCAAAGCGGCCGCCTATTCGGCGCTGCTTGCTTTCTTTCCTGTGCTGGCGTCCGCCGCTACCATTCTGCTCGAAACGCGCGCGGGATTTTTCTCCGGAATGCTGGAACGATCGCTTTCGGAGATCGTGCCGCCTGGCACCGAAGATTTAGTTCTACAGCAATTTCGCGTCAGCGGTTCTCGACCTATCGCGGTTCTCATTGTGGCCGCTGTGGTTTCCATCTTCGCGGCATCGGGAGTCATCAAAAGCCTGATTGAAGGCTTTCAGGCCGCATATCGGGTCCCGCGCAATCGCAGCGTTGTGCACAATAGCCTCATTGGTATGGCGCTAGTGCTATTAGCTGCCGCGCCCCTGCTGGCGGCATCGCTGCTGATCTTGTTCGGCGGACAGGTGGAGCACAAGGTAATGGAATGGATGCGTGTCGATCCACTCTGGACGCCACTCGCCTGGGTCTGGCAGTTGCTCAGCCGGCTCATGCAGTACGTCGTCGCCTTCGCGACCGTAGCGTCGGTCAGCGCCACCCTCTACTACTTCGGACCTTATCGCCAACAGCGCTGGCGCTACGTGTGGCCAGGGGCGATTCTCGCTACGCTGCTGTGGTTGGCGGCTACGTCGGGTTTCGCATGGTATGCGGTGCACATCGCGCATTACAACGTGATGTACGGCTCGGTCGGCGCAAGCATTGCGTTGCTGGTATGGATGTACGTACTGGCGATTGTGGCGCTGATCGGATGCGAGTTCAACGCCGAATACGAACGTGCCTCAGCGGTTCGATAGACAGCGCGCCACCCACGGTCAAAGCGTCTTGGGCTTCACCGCGTTAGGCAAAGCCAGCCGCGTCTCGCGCGTCACGTAACTCATCTGCAGATTGAAACCGTTGGGCGTCGTCGTGTGATAGCTCTTGTAAGCCGCTACGTGTATCTCGTCGCGCGTCGAAGTATCAATCTGAACGTGCAGGTTGCGCTTTTCGAGCTCGGCTTTCACCTTGTCCGTATCCCACGGGCTGATCCCGAACGAAATATGGTCGATCCGCGCCCGCCGCGAGGGCGGCGCCTTTCCGAAATCCGGGTCGTTGGAGTTACCCCCACGTATGATGATGTCGCCGATATCTCCGATCAGCAACTCATTCTGGCTGCCCTCATCGTATGTCGTCTTCCACCCGAGTAAGTTGCTGTAAAACGATGCAGCCGCCTTGTAACTTGCCGCGTTATAGGAGAAGTGGTCGAGCCAAATCGTCTTCCAACCCGTAGGTTCGAACGGCGCAGGCGCATCCAACTTCGCTGCCGCCGGCGTCTTACGCGCTCTGACGAGTCCGGCGCTGTTCGAGATCTGCAGATCGAAGCCGTCCGGGTCCTTCACGTGAAAACTCTCGAAGCCGTTGCCGCCGTTCTCAGCCGTAGGTGAAAGACCGCGCTTGCGCAGTTCCGCTTCGACCGTCTTGGCCTCCCAAGGTTCGATCGCGAAACAGTAGCTCTCCACAGCCGCGCTCGGGCGTTCCGCCGCGCTCTTGAAAATGGCGCTGCCCCAATCGGCAATGTCTAGTACCGCCTGCGAGCCGTCGTCGCTGCGCAGTTTCCACCCCATCAGCGCGATGTAAAAGGCCGCTTCCTTCCGATAATCAGGCACGGCAAATGTGATGTGATCCAGCGCCACCGTCTTCCAATTCGTCGGCGCGAACAGCGGCTTGATCGGAGCCGTCGCGGCCTCCTGCTTCAGCGGACAGCCGCGCGTTGCATAACCATCGCGGCAGCGGCCCTGCGAGTAAGCGAACGACGGAGCGGAGACGCATAAACCTGCGGATTGCAGCAGCTGGCGGCGAGTCATGGCATACGATTTTCCCTCTGCCGGCCTCTAGAAGCAATGGCGATGTAGAATGAAGTTGCGCCGTCGATTCGTCGCGGCGACATGTTAGAGCATCACAAGCTTGGATTTGCAGTTTCGGACTTGATCGAGTTTCGACAGGTACCTCAAATGTTGACTTCTACACTTTCGCTCCCCGGGCTGGAGTCGCGCCCGCTCTCTACTCCCAAAAGTCCGCGCCCCATGACGGCGCAAGGCTTTGTTCAGGCCAAGGTCGAAGGGCGCAAGCTCTCGCTCGTCACCTGCTATGACTACACCTTCGCGCGCCTGCTTTCCGACAGCGCGATCGACGGCATTCTCGTCGGCGATAGCGTTGCCATGGTGGTGCACGGATACGCGTCCACTGTCTCCGCAACCATCGAAATGATGCGCGTGCACACCGAAGCCGTCACGCGTGGCGCGCGTGGCAAATTCGTCATCGCCGATCTGCCCTTTCTCTCCTTCCGCAAGGGCGTCGCGCCGGCGCTCGATGCCGCGCAGGCGCTAATGTCTGCCGGAGCGCAGGCTGTGAAATTGGAAGGCGTCGATGGGCACGAAGACGTCATTCAGCGCATGGTGGAAAGCGGCATTCCGGTCATGGGCCACCTCGGCCTGCAGCCGCAATCGGTGAATTCGTATGGCGGCTTCAAGGTGCAAGGCCGAAACGCCGAAAGCGCGCGCGAAATCCTGCGTCAGGCGCGGCTGCTTGATCAACTGGGCGTTTTCGCCATCGTGCTGGAGTGCATCCCCTCCGGCTTGGCGCACGAAGTAAGTGCCTCGGTGCGAGTGCCCACGATCGGGATCGGCGCCGGCGCTGAGTGCGATGGCCAGATTCTCGTTCTGCAGGATCTCCTCGGCCTGAATCGCGATTTTCACCCACGCTTTGTGCGCACATTCCTAAACGGCGCGCAGCAGGTGGCCGGCGCTATCGAAAACTTCGATGCCGCCGTCAAGCAAGCAACGTTTCCGTCGGTCGAGGAAAGTTACTGATGCGCGTTTGGCGCAGCCTGCCCGAGTGGCAGGCGCATCGCCGCGCCATCGGCGGCGCGACGGTTGGCTTCGTACCCACGATGGGCGCGCTGCATCGCGGCCACGCGACGCTAATCGAAAGGTGCCGCCAGGACAACGAAGTCGCAGTCGTAAGCATCTTCGTCAACCCCACGCAGTTCGACGACGCGCGCGACCTCGCGCTCTACCCGCGTACTCTCGAAAAAGACCTCGGGCTTCTTCAGAGTCTAGATGTGGACGATGTCTTGTCCCCCGAGCCTGAGGCCATGTATCCAGCCGGCCGCCGGTTTCGCATCGAAGAGACCGGTATCAGCGAAATCCTCGAAGGCGCGTACCGGCCCGGCTTTTTTCAAGGCGTGATGACCGTCGTCCTGAAACTACTGAACCTGGTCCGCGCCGATCGCGCCTATTTCGGTGAAAAGGATTTTCAGCAGTTGCAGATCGTCACCGAAATGGCGCGCGAGTTCTTCGTCGGCACGGAGATCGTCGCCTGTCCCACGGTTCGCGAGGAGTCTGGCCTCGCCGAGAGCTCACGCAACGCGCGTCTCTCGCCCGAAGCTCGCTCCACGGCTGCTGTCATTCATCGCGCACTCAGTTCCGCACCCGACCCAAACGCCGCGCGGCGCATAATCCAAGACGCCGGCTTCTCCGTTGACTATGTCGAAGAGCGCTGGGGACGCCGTCTCGCTGCCGCGCGCATCGAAGGCGTCCGTCTGATCGACAACGTGGCGGTGAAGTAACTCAATGCTGCTCTGTCTCGACGTCGGCAATTCGCAAATTCTCGGCGGCGTGTTCGACGATGACAAGCTGAAGACGATCTTCCGCCGCTCTTCCAGCGTCCGCGCCTCCTCAGATGAGTTCGGTATGTTCTTC
This sequence comes from Bryobacteraceae bacterium, assembly GCA_036268375.1. GTDB lineage: Bacteria > Acidobacteriota > Terriglobia > Bryobacterales > Bryobacteraceae > PALSA-243. The sequence continues at coordinate 15,881 of DATAUH010000222.1, forward strand.
CGCGGTGTTTTGCGCGAAAATGGCCTCGATCCGGAGCGCATTTCCGCGGCTGCCATCTGTTCGGTTGCGCCGGACGCCGTGCACTCGCTGCGCAGTTGCTTCCGCAAGTACTTCAACATCGATACCTTCGTGCTGCAACCCGGCGTAAAAACGGGCCTGAAAATCCGTTACAGTAATCCGCTCGAAGTCGGGGCCGACAAAATCGCCAACGCAATCGGCGGCTTGGAGCGCTTCCCTGGCCGCAACCTCATCGTCGTCGATTTCGGCACGGCGACCACGCTCTGCGCCATCGGCAAGAACAACGAATATCTCGGCGGCGTCATCACGCCGGGCATTCACGCTTCCATGGCGACGCTCGAAGCCCGTACCGCACGCCTTCCCGCAGTCGAAATCGTGCGTCCCGCGCAAGTCTTGGGACGCTCCACGGTCGAGAGCATTCAATCCGGCCTCTATTACGGCACGCTGGCGACGGTGCGTTGGCTTGCAGGCAAGATCACAGACGAATACTTCGCGTCCGACAAACCGGCCATCATTGGAACAGGCGGATTCGGCAGTCTGTTCGCGCGTGAAGGATTGTTCGACTCGTTCGTGTCCGAATTGCCCCTGTTGGGTTTACGCCGCGCCGTAGAATTGGCGCGGCGAACTCCATAACACCGCCATTATTCGACGCGGTAGTTGGGCGCTTCCTTCGTGATGATCACGTCGTGCACGTGGCTCTCGCGCAGACCCGCCGGCGAAATGCGCAGGAAGCGGGCGTTAGCCTGCAACTCCGCGATATCGCGCGCGCCGCAGTAGCCCATGCCCGATTTTAAGCCGCCCACCAACTGATAGACGAAATCCGCCAGCGGCCCTTTTGACGCCACGCGCCCTTCGATGCCCTCCGGAACCAGCTTTTGATTCGGGTCCTGCTCGTAGCGATTCGATTGCCCGGCGGACATCGCGCCCAGCGAGCCCATCCCGCGATAAGTCTTGAACGTCCGGCCCTGAAACAGAATCGTTTCGCCCGGGCTTTCCTCCGTTCCCGCCAGCAGACTCCCGATCATCACCGTATCTGCGCCGGCCGCGATCGCCTTCGTGATATCGCCGGAAAATTTGATGCCGCCGTCCGCAATTAGCGGCACGCCCGCTTCGCGCGTGGCCCGCGCGCATTCGGAAATCGCGGTCATTTGCGGCACGCCGGCGCCGGAAACCACGCGCGTCGTGCAGATGGAGCCCGGTCCGATGCCGACCTTGATGCCGTCCACGCCCAGGGACACCAGTTCCTTCGCGCCTTCATACGTCGCGACGTTGCCGGCCGTCAATTGCACCTCTGGCAGCTTGCTCTTGATCGTCCGGATCGCGGCCATCACGCGGCTCGTGTGCCCATGCGCCGTGTCGATCGCCAGCACATCCACCTTCTTTGCGAAGAGCTCCTGCGCGCGCTCCAGAAAGTCTCCTGTAGCGCCGATCGCCGCGCCGACACGCAGCCGGCCCTGGCTATCTTTGGCTGCTCCGGGATATTTCAGTTTTTTCTGAATGTCTTTTACGGTGATGAGGCCCTTCAGATTGTACTGGTCGTCTACCACCAGCAGCTTCTCGACGCGGTGCGTGTGAAGAATGGCCTCGGCCTGCTCGAGCGTCGTGCCCACCGGAACCGTGACCAGATTTTCTTTGGTCATCACTTCCGAAATCGGCAGATCGAAGCGCGATTCGAATCGCAGATCGCGGTTGGTCAAAATTCCAACCAGCTTTCCGTCTTTGGTCACCGGAACGCCGGAGATGCGGTATCGCGTCATCAACTCCTGCGCGGCCGAAATCGGCTTTTCCGGGCCGATCGTAATCGGGTCCACGATCATGCCCGATTCGCTGCGTTTCACGCGGTCCACTTCTTCCGCCTGACGCGCAATGGGCATATTGCGGTGGATAATTCCGATGCCGCCCTGCTGCGCCAGCGCGATGGCAAGGTGCGACTCCGTCACCGTATCCATTGCCGCCGACGAAATCGGTATATTGAGCACGATATCGCGCGTGAAATTGGTTCTGGTATCGGTTTCCGCTGGCAAAACTTCGCTACGGGCCGGTTGAAGTAACAGATCGTCGAAAGTAAGGCCCTCAATGAGGACGTCTTGGATCATAGGGGGTTCTAACCATCATAACGTACGCAGAAATCGCGTCGCAAAATTCCAAACAAGCGTGACGATGCCTTCAAATGAACCACGCGTTGAAACGAAACCCGCGTGCTTTGCATTAATTTCGCAGCCCGCTCCACTGCTCCGCGGCGACGATAGAATTCGCCGGATTCCGCGGGTCATATCTCACCGAAACCGACAGCGAAGAAAAATCCTTTGGCGGTTGCGCGGGAAGAAATGTCAGGTCCTGCGACGCCGTGTATTCGACGCCTCCCACTGCGTACGAATAGAAGATGAAGCCATCGCGGAACTCCACCACCTGTGCGTCATTGATTTTGCCTTGCGCCACCAGCACCGCGCGCCGGCGCCTTTCCACTTCTTCTGGGCTGATGCGCGATGCCTTCCACGTGCGATAGCCGATCGCCGCGGCCAGCGCTACCAGGATCGTACCCAGGATTAATGTGATGTACTCCGCGGGAGAGTATCTCAAGGCGTTTACCGGGCTTCTCCGGATGACTTGGCGTCGGGTTGAGGATTACTGTTGGAATAGTCGAAGAACTTCACGTGCGCGATGATCTCCGGGTACCGATTAGTGTAACACCGGCTTCGAAGACGCTTACTTAGCGCCGTGCGCCGCCGGCCACCATCGCCGCGCAGCGGAACCATTACAATGACGGAGAGCAATCGTCATGAAGATCTCCTCTTGTATTCTGCTTTTGGCGTGTGCCCCCTGCGTATGGGCGCAGAGCGACGCCGCGCGGTTAGAGCGCGAAGCGCGCAACATTACCATCGTGCGCGACGACTGGGGCATCGCCCACGTCCACGGTAAGACCGATGCGGACGCCGTATTCGGCATGATCTATGCGCAGGCCGAAGACGACTTCTTCCGCATGGAGACGAACTTCATCACCACGCTCGGACGCATGGCGGAGGTAGAAGGCGAAGGCCGCCTCTACCAGGATCTCCGCATGCGCATGATCGTGGATCACGACGTCCTCAAACAGCGCTACGCCGAAAGCCCCGAGTGGCTCAAAGCCCTCATGAACGCCTGGGCTGATGGCCTCAATTTCTATCTCGCTAAACACCCCGACGCGCATCCACGCCTGATGACTCATTTTGAGCCCTGGATGGCCCTAAGTCTCACCGAAGGCAG
>DATAUH010000223.1:0-10981 GCA_036268375.1 Bryobacteraceae bacterium
GTACCGTCGTTGCTGGGCGGGTTTGTGGCGCCGGCTCCGGTGATGAAGAGCGTGACGATCGAACCGGCATTGGCTGGATTGGACGCGCTGTTGAGCGTTTTATCGCTGTTGAATGCGGCCGCCTGTCCGGTCCCGCTTGCATTCAATGTGAATACGGCGGGCGCGGCTTGCGCCACGTTCACGGTAGCCGGCGCGGTGGTTTGGCCCTGGTTGAGCACCGTCACCTGCGCACTCGAACCAGTGACGCCGAATGGCACGATAGCCGAAATCTGATTCGGTGACGTGTAAAGCATGGGCGCGGCAGCGCCGTTGACATAGACGCTAGTGCCAGCAAGGCTGGTGCTGACCTGACCGGCGGAAGTGAATTGATAAGTTGTGAGGCTGGAGGCGCCGATGTTCGATCCGTAAATGACGATGACTTCGCCAGGGGCGATCGATCCGGTTTGATTGCTGGCGCCATTGGTTACCGCCGCGATGGAGAGCCCGGAGCCGTTCGGCGTCAATTCGCGGACGGCATTATTGGAAGAGTCCGCGATCAAAACGTTGCCGTTGGAATCGACGGCGATGCCCGTGGCGCCGTTGAAAGCGGCCAGGGTAGCGATGCCGGCGTCACCCGCGTATCCGAGCTTGCCGGAGCCCGCGACGGTACTGATGATGCCGCCGGTAATCTTGCGAATGCGCGTGCCGCCATCGGAGACATAGAGGCTACCAGCGGCGTCGATCGCGATGGAGCGCGGGCCGCCCAACTGAGAAGCCGATGCAGGGCCGCCATCGCCGCTGTATCCAGGAAATCCGCTGCCCGCAATCGTGACGATGACACCTTTGGAATTGACCTGGCGAATCACGTCGTTGAGCGTGTCGGCGATATAGACGTTGCCTGCGCTATCCACGGCTACGCCCTGCGGTCCGTTGAGTTGCGCGGCGGTAGCTGCCGAACCATCACCCGAATAGCCTTGCGTGCCACGGCCGGCGATGGTGCTGATCGTGCCGCCGGGGGTTACCATGCGGACGGCGTTGTTGCCTTCGTCCGCGATGTACAGATTGCCGGCCTTATCCAAGGCCAATCCGACCGGCGTGTTCAGCGATGCTCCGGTGGCAGAGCCGCCATCGCCGGAATAGCTGGCTGTGCCGTTGCCGGCGACGGTGCTGATCGTGCCGTTTGAGATTTTGCGGACGCGCGCGTTGGCAGTGTCGGAGATATAGATGTTGCCGGATGAATCGATGGCGATGCCTTGAGGCGTGTTCACCGTGGCCGATGTAGCGGCGCCGCCATCGCCGCTCGAGCCCGAAGTTCCATTGCCGGCGATAGTGGTGATTACGCCTTTCGAGACTTCGCGAACCACGTCGTTATCGGTGTCGACGATATAGAGGTTGCCAGCCGGGTCTGCCGCAACCGCCTGCGGCGCAAACAGGAGCGCGGAAGTGGCGGTTCCACCGTCGCCCGAATAACTGTAGGAACCGTTGCCGGCGATGGTGGTGATCGTGCCACTGGTGGAGACCATGCGAATGCGGTTGTTCAACGTATCGGCGATATAGATGTTGCCGGATGAATCGACGGCAATGCCTGACGCCTGGTGGATTTCTGCTTTGAGCGCGGAACCGCCATCGCCGGTGAAACCAAGCACGCCGTTTCCAACCGCGGTGATGATGTCGTGATTTGAGATTGTGATTTCGCGAATGCGGCCATCTTCAGGCTCCGCAAGAAAGACGTTGCCCTTGGAATCGAGCGCGACGGAGAACGGTTCGATGAGACCGGCGCTGGTGGCCAAGCCTCCGTCTCCCGCATAACCGATGGTTGCGTTACCTGCGATGAAGTTGATCTGATTGTTGCTGAAGGTGACCTCGCGAATGAACGCGTTGCCGGTGTCGGCGATGTACACGTTGCCGGAGCTATCGACCGCGACGTCCTCCGGACTGTGCACTTCCGCGTTGATGGGAGCCGCGCCGTCTCCGGCATAGCCGGGAAGGCTGTCGCCGACGATGGTGTTGATGATGCCGTCGGTGGTCACTTCGCGAATCAGGTTGTCGCCCGTGTCGGCGATCCAGAGGTTGCCATTGGAATCGATCGCGACGCCGCCCGGGAGATAGAGATTGGCTTGATTTGCCAGACCGCCATCGCCAAACGCGAGCGGCGCGCCACGCTGTCCGTTGCCGGCGAAGGTGTTGATGATGCCATTTACCGTCACGATGCGGACGCGATTGTTACTGGTATCGGCGATATAGACATTGCCGGTCGCATCAATCGCGATGCCTTGCGGCGCGTTGAGTTGGGCGTTGACGGCGGGTCCGCCATCGCCAGAGAAGCCGGCGCGTGAATTGCCCGCAAGCAGAGAAAGCTGGCCGTTCGTGATCTTGAAAACGGAGTTGCCGCTCGAAAAATAGATATTGTTTTTCGAATCGAGGGCGACGCGGCGCGGCTGTCCAATGGCGACAGAGGTGGCCGTCGCGGGTAGAGACGGAGTGGAACCGCCTGCGACGGTCGAAATCGTATAAGTCTGCGCCCAGGCTGCACATCCAAAAGACGCGGCCGCGAGTAGAGCAAGTTTAGGCAAGAAGTGCGCGGATGACAACGCCCGCGCCACGGGTTTCAGCATGAAGGAATCCAATCCTGAATGAATAACATGTGGCTCACGGCTATGTCTAATTGGCGAGGCATTCGCTAAGCGCTTCGAGCGCCTGTGAGCAGGCAGCGCGGTCCACGTCATAGTGAGTCACGGCGCGCATTTGACGGTCATTGATTGCATTCATCAGAACGCCCCGGCGTTTCAACCGCGCGCTGATCTCGGCAGGCGCAATTGCGGTTGCGCTCACGTCGAACACGGCGATGTTCGTGGCCACGCTCTCCGGTGCAATTTGAATGCCGGGAATGCGCGAGAGTCCCTCGGCAAGAAACTTGGCGTTGGCGTGATCGCAGGGGAGCAGCTTGGGCGATTCCTCCATGGCGATGAGGCCAGCAGCGGCAAGCACGCCCACTTGGCGCATACCGCCGCCGAGGCGCTTTCTGTAGAGGCGGCCTTTGGCAATTGCGTCCGCCGCGCCCGCCAGAACGGAGCCTGCAGGCGCTCCCAAACCCTTCGAAAGGCAGAACATTACTGTGTCCACCGGGGCCACAATGTCACACACAGGCACACCGGTTGTGGCGGATGCATTGAAGACGCGCGCGCCATCCATGTGGACTTTGATGCCGCGTTCATGCGCGCCATCGGCGATTTCGCGAATCGCTTCGAGCGAGTAAACATTGCCGCCCAGCATGTTGTGCGTGTTCTCGATTGCGATCAGGCTGGTGGGGGCCCAGAACGGCGATACCGTCTTGATCGCCGCGCGAATCTGCGGCCACGTCAGAATGCCGTTTTCCGTGGGGACGGCGCGTACCACGCACCCGGAGAACCATGCCACCATGCCGAGTTCCCAATCAAGCACGTGGGAGCGGGCTTCGGAAATGACTTCCTGTCCATGCTCGGTGTGCAGCTTGATTGCGATGGCGTTGCCCATGGTGCCGGTGGGAACGAAAAGCGCGGCTTCCTTGCCGGTAATTTCGGCGGCGCGTTTTTCGAGCAGGTTGACGGTGGGATCCTCGCCATAAACGTCGTCGCCAACCTCGGCCTCCATCATGGCCCGTCGCATTGCTGGGGTTGGCTTGGTGACGGTGTCGCTGCGGAGATCGATCATCGGATAAGAAACTCCTGGAAGATTTCGTTGGAGAGCATGACGCCGCGCGAGGTGAGGCGCAGCACGCCGTCGTGTGACTCAAGCAGACCGGCGCTCGAAAAACGTTCGATAGGTTCGGCAAAACGCGCCCAGTCGTCAGCCTGAGGGCGCACGCCTTCGCTCAGGCGAAGGCCGACGAAGAAGCGCTCCTCGTCGCGATTCGCCGGGCATGATTCGGGCGCATGATGCGCGATGTAATCGTTCACCGATTCTGGATTTTGCGTTCGCGTCACGCCATCGAACGAGTGCGCATCGGCTCCGAAACCGGCGTACGGTTCCAGCTTCCAATATTTCAGGTTGTGCTGCGACTCAAACCCCGCGCGCGCAAAGTTGGAGATTTCGTATCGCGCGATGCCGAGCGCGGCCAGGCGTTCGACGGCGGTCTCGTAGAAATCGGCGGTTTGGTCTTCGGACGGAATCTCGCTCGCGAAATAGCGCACGCCACCAAGAAGCAGCTCGTGGCCCAGGCGGCTGTCGTCGTCAACCTCCAGCATGTACACGGAGGCGTGCGGCGCCTCCAGACGCTCGATCCAATCGAGAGATTCGCGCCAGGATGATGGCGTTTGAGCGGCGAGACCGGCGATGAGATCGATATTCAAGTTGGTGATGCCGGCAGCTTTTAGCGTCTGAACATCTTGCGCGACGGTTTGAGCCGTGTGTTTGCGGCCGGTGCGGCGAATTTCGCCTTCGACGAACGATTGCACGCCCAGGCTGACGCGATTGATTCCCGCTGCGGACCATGCACTCGCCTTCTCGGGCGTGATCGTGCCCGGCGCCGCTTCGAGCGTTGCTTCCTTCCACGGAGTGCCGGGAATCAACGCGAGAGTATCGGCAAGCTCGCGGGGATCCATTTGGCTCGGAGTGCCACCACCGAGATAGACAGTTTCAGGGAGCCATTGCCATGCGTGCGCGCGCAACTCTTCGCGGAGCGTGTCGACGTAACGCGGCTCGAGCGCGCGGGGGAAGACGCCGGATGCAAAATTACAATAGGTACACTTCTGCGCGCAGAAAGGGTACGAGAGGTAGACTCCTGGCACTTCCTTGATTGTAACGGGTCAGCCCGTATATAGGTCGCCCGCGAGGTATTTCAAGCCTGTATCGACGGCCACCGTGACTATGGTGGCTCCAGAGCCGAGCTCACTGGCGAGTTGAGTCGCAGCGACCACGTTGAGCCCTGTAGAGGCTCCCGCCAGGACCCCTTCTTCACGCGCGAGACGCCGCGCCATTTGACGTGCGGCGGCTTCATCGATGGCGCGAATTTCGTCGTAAGTTTCAGGCGTGAGATGAGACGGCCAGAAGCCGGCGCCGATGCCTTCGACGCGATGGGCGCCGCCTTTCCCGGTGGTCAGAAAGGGCGAACTGGCCGGCTCCAGCGCTACGATCCGGGGCTTTGGTTGCGCGGCTCGGAGCGCGCGGGAAGCGCCCCCGAGCATGCCCGCGGTGCCGACCGCGGCGCAGAAGACATCGATGGGGGAATCAAGTTGGCGGAGAACTTCCTCGCCAAGCGGCCGGTAGCCCTCCAGCACGTCGTCGTTATGAAACTGATCCGCCCAAAACGAGCCGGGCTCCGCGGCCTCATGTTGCAACGCCTCCTTCATACGCGCCATCAGCTCGGGCGTGATGCCGCGGCCGTCTGAAGGCAGGACTTTAAGGTCGCCGCCGAAAACGCGCATGGTTTCGAGTTTTTCGCGTGCGAAGGCATCGGAGGAGATGGGAACGAAGCCGTAACCCTTCACGGCGCAGACCATCGCGAGAGAGGAGCCGGTGCTGCCGCCTGTGTACTCCACAACGCGCATGCCTGGCTTCAACGCACCGCGTTTTTCCGCGCCTTCGACCACGGCGAGCGCCATGCGGTCTTTGTACGAGCCGGTGGGATTGAAGTATTCGAGCTTCAGAAACACGCGCGCGCCGTTGGGCGGAACCACCTTATGAAGTTGGATGAGCGGTGTGTTGCCGATGGCGTTCAGAATGGATGAGGCGGCCTGGGGCGGATGCATATCGGCGTGAGGAGGACTTTCAAAACGCGCTTGCAGAGTGCTCATGATAGCTCACCGGTGATCGCCAAAAACTCCGGCGGCGCTTGCGGCACGCTAGTGCGCGGGCGGGAGACTTTCGCAAGCGCTTACATATTGGGATATACTCCAATGCGAAACACTCGGGAGAATAATGATGACGCGACGAGATGTCCTGCAAGGCGGGGCGGCGGCAGTGGGAATTTCTTCCATGCCGGCCGTTGTTTTCGGCGATTCGGAGAAAGATACAACGGCCAAGACGACTGCCGGCAAGATACGCGGCAAAGTCGAGAATGGCATTTACGTTTATCGCGGCGTGCCGTACGGCCTGGACACCGCGAAGACCCGGTTCGCGGCGCCCAAACCGGCCGAAACATGGGACGGCGTTCGCGACTGCTTCGAATGGGGACCTCGCACGATTCAGCCCTACACTGCGCCTGCCCCTCCCCGCCCTGCCGCGTCCGCGCAGGCCCGTCCCGCGCGTCCGCGAACCACTTACCGTATGCCTCCGGATCTGGGAAAAGAGAGCGAAGATTGCCTGCACTTGAACGTTTGGACGCCCGCTCTGCGCGATGGCGGTAAGCGGCCGGTGATGGTCTATTTTCACGGCGGCGGCTACACATATGGCACAGTCAACAGCGTTCTCTACGACGGCAATCGCCTGACGCATCGCGGCGATGTGGTGGTAGTGACCGTCAATGGGCGCTTGAACGCGTTCGGCTTCCTATACCTGGCAGAGCTCGGAGGCGCGGGTTATGAGGATTCCGGCATGGCTGGCATGTTGGATCTCGCGCTTTCGCTTCGCTGGATTCACGACAACATTGCGGAATTTGGCGGAGATTCGTCGCGCGTCTTGATCTTCGGACAATCGGGTGGTGGCGGGAAATGCTCCACCCTGATGGCGATGCCTCCGGCAAAGGGTCTGGTGCACCGCGTCGTCTGCATGAGCGGTCAGTTGATCGCCGGAACGCCCAAAGAGCGCGCCACAGAGCGGGCACGGGCCGTCTTGAAGGAACTCAACCTGCAGCCCGGAAAGATCGACGCCATTCGCACGATGCCGGTGGATCAGGTGAAGCAGGCGGCTCGCGCGGCGGGCGGATACGGGCCGGTAACCGACGGCCGTTCGCTGCCCCACGACCCGTTCTGGCCGGAACCGGCGCCGGTGTCGGTGGATGTGCCACTAATACTGGGCAACACACATGATGAAACGCGGTTTCTGGGCGGAGTTCCGGGCGTGGACCTCTTCGCGCTCGATTGGGATGGCATCGCCCCCGCGTTGAAGGCCAGTGGAGCATTCTTACGCGAGTTCAATCCGGAAGAGATGGTCGCCAAATACCGGGCCTGGCATCCCGATTACGCACCGCGCGACGTGTATTTTCAAATCACGACCGACACGCGCGTGTGGCGCGCCGAGCAAGTCGCCGCTGAAAAGCGCGCCGGCAATCCACAGACGCAGAAGCGCACGTGGGTATACCAGATGGATTGGGCATCGCCGGTGGCGGAGGGCAGATACAAGGCTCCGCACACAATGGACCTGCCATTTGCATTTGACAATGTGGCGATCGCGCCGGGTATGGTGGGCGATACGCCTGAGCTTCAGGCGCGCGCGCAGAAGATGGCGGACGCGGTAAGTGAAAGTTACATCGCATTTGCGAAAACGGGTAACCCGAATAACTCGCACGTACCGCAATGGCCTAACTTCGATCTTAGTCGTCGGCCGACGATGATATTTGACGACAAAGTGCGCGTAGAGAACGACCCGCGTGGCGAAGAGCGCAAGTATATCGAGCAAAAGCCCTACGCGCCCAACGCCGGTTAACTGAGTTCGTGCACAATCGAATCATGGACAAATGCCGGAGAGGGAGCGCCGCGCGTGACTGAGGCGCCGCGCATCGCAGTGTTGGGCGCGGGGGCGGTGGGATGTTACTTCGGCGGCATGATGGCGCGCGCCGGCCTGCCGGTGACGCTGATCGCGCGGCCGCCGCATCGGGAAGCGATCGCGAGCGAGGGACTGGTCATTGAGAGTTTTCGATTTCCGGAGCCGTTGCGCATTCCGATCGAGACGGCAGCAGAGCCAGAAGCAGTTCGAGGCGCTGCGCTGGTGCTATTTTGCGTCAAAACCGTCGATACGGAGAACGCCGTGCGTCAGATCGCGCCGTACCTTGACCGTGGGGCTGTTGTGGTCAGCATGCAAAATGGCGTCGACAACGTGGAGCGCATACGCACGGCTTCCGGAGTCGATGCATTGGGCTGCGCTGTGTACGTCGGAGTCGAGATGAGGGCCCCCGGCATCGTGAGACATTCCGGCCGTGGAGACCTGATCGTGGGACGATTTCCCGGTTCGAATGCGCCCGCGGAACTGGTGGAATCCTGCTGCGCCGCCGCAGGCATTCCGTGCCGCCGTGTTGACGACATTCGACCGCCGCTCTGGACGAAGATGTTCATTAACTGCGCGTACAATGCCGTCTCTGCCCTGGGACATTCCCGTTACGGGGCAATGGCGCAGCGCCAGGACATTCGCGAGCTTACGCGCATCGTTGTGAACGAAGCCGTCTCCGTCGCGCGTGCCGAAGGCGTGCCTCTACCAGATGAGGATTTCGTTGCCACGGCCTGGAACCTCGCGGCTTCGATGCCGAACGCTATGTCTTCCACGGCGCAGGATTTGCTGCGCGGGAAAAGGACGGAAATCGATTCGCTCAACGGCTATATTGCGCGCCGCGGTCAACAGCATGGCGTTGCGACGCCGGTAAATCAGACCCTGTACACGCTGGTAAAGCTACTCGAAGATTCGCTGCTCGCTTCTCAGAAGGGCTGAGAGAGAACCCGGCAGAAACACGCGATCGATTGCCTTCAGACCCGGCCCGTCACAGCCGGCGCCGCCGGCAAGCGGAGCGGCATCCACTAGAATCGTGAGGCTCAAACGGCCACCTGGAGAACTGCCGCCCCTTTACCCTGAATTCCGAAGTTGAACGCGAATCTAAGGCAGCGCGGCCGTATGCGGATTCAGCTTCTCGTCAAACGGCCCCTCGATCGTCCAAGCGTGCGGCAGATTTAACTGCCGCCACTTCGAGTCGTCAAACGAAGGCGCCTCCGCACCCGGCGCATCGCCCCTAAAAAAGCGCCAGTCCGAGTCAAAATCGATCCTGTGCGGTCCGTTAGCCTGAATGGTCGAAGCGGCGCCCAAAAGCGAGACCGAAATCGATCCCAGTGAGAGCGCCAGAAAGAAGAGAATGCGGAAAATTCATGACGAAACCGAATCATAATTCGTCGAGTCGCACGAAGTTCCTCTGAGTATCCGGCCGACTCATCAAAGCAACTCAACCTTTCGTGTGACCGCCTGACTAACGTCCGCTCACGCGTTGAATTTCCTTCACCGATTTACCAAGATCTGCGGGCGTCCGGATTTCCATCACCCTTCCACCCAATTTCCGGACCGCCAGGCTGACGCTGTCCGACCCTGCCCCAGTGGGACTAGCGGGAATTACAGCGCCCACGGCGCCCGGATATACTTCGCCCTCTGAAATGGGTCTGGTCACACCAGGTTGCGGTATCTCCAACGGCAGCTGCAGTCCCCTTCCAGGGCCCCTGGGCGGTTGGATTGCCGCCGGTCGCTCTTGATCCGCCAGCTTCAGAGAAACCATATGAACCAGGAAGAAGAAGTGTGGCGCCGGACCCCGGCCTCGGCGCTGCGGCTGAGAGAGAAGATTGTCATGATACCGTTCCCGCGGTCCCAGAAAAACCACCGCATTCGAGGGATCAGGATCACTCAATTCCCGGTCCATCATTTCCCAAAGCAGCCGTGCTCGACCCGCCGGCTGCAAAGAACGGTAATCTACCGTACTCAGTTGCACCTGGTTTAGGGCCGCCGCCACGTCGCCAAGCAAGCTCAGCGTGAAGTCATCCCGCCGGAACAATTCACGCTGCTGCTCCAGATTGAATACCACCAGCCGAGTCGAAGAAACTGGCAGGTTCTCCAAAAGCGCCGATAGAGAACCCAGCAAAAACACGCGGTCGATTGCGTTCAGACCCGGCTCGTCAGAGCCGGCGCTCCCGGCAAGCGGTGCGGCATCCATTAAAATCGTGAGGCGCAACCGGCCACCTGGAGAACTGCGGGCCCTTCGCACGGCCGCGAGCGACAGCTCAGAAATGCTGTTGGGCCGGATTACCAGTTTCATTGCCGACCCTCTCGGAAGCTCGGCATCGATCTCCCAGTTCTTCGTACAACTGCGGCCACTATCGTCCAGCAGGATCAAACTAGCCAGATAGTGCCCTTCTCCAACAAAAAAACCGCCGCCGAATTCGGCGTTCAATTTCGTCGGCGGAATCGCTGCCAAACGGTAGGAGTCCGCTAGAAATACTGGCGCGCTATTCTCGCCCTTAGGTGCGATCCGGACTACGGATTTCAGGCTGTGGCCCGGACCGGAATACTGCGACAGCGGCAGCGTGAGTGTATAGCCGGCCTCGAACCGCATGCTGAAGCCCAGTGCAGGCCTGATCGGCCGCACGTCGCATTCCAATGTTGGCCTTTGCGCGCCGCGAAATTGCCCCAGGAACAACTGCACTCTGGAAGCGTCGATCGTCGTCTGCGCCGATACCAGCCGGCACAGACAGAGCACGATCAGACCGGCGCGCATATTCTCAATATATCGGACCGAGTCATAATACATACCGAAAACAAGCCTCTGCCGCCCGTGTACTATCAGCTTCGTCGGTGAGCGCAAGTCGATGAACCCAATTCCGCCTCTCGATCTCACCGTCCGCCCCCTGACGCCGGACCTTTTCCCCGCCATCGAAGATCTCTTTGGCCCCGGCGGCGCGCGCGGATGCTGGTGCATGTACTGGCGCATCGGCGTCGCCTATCGCCAGCGCCCCGTCGAAGCCAATCGCGACGCCTTTCGCCAGGTCGTCGAGACGGAACCATCCCCCGGCCTGCTCGCGTTCGCGGGCGCGATCTGCCCGTCGGCTGGTGCCAGCTTACGCCGCGTACCGCCGTCCCTCAACTCGATCGCACATGGCGCCTCCGACGCATCGATAAAACACCGGTCTGGTCCATATCTTGTATCTATGTCCGCAAAGGCTACCGCAAGCGCGGCGTCACCGCAGCGCTGATCCAAGCCGCAATCCAGACCGCCAAAGCCGCAGGAGCCCCCGCTCTCGAGGCCTATCCCCTTGATCCCAAACTCACTCCCAGCGCCTCCTCCACCGGGTTCCTCTCCACCTACCTGCGCGCCGGGTTCAAAGTAGTAGCCCGCCATACCGCT
>DATAUH010000224.1:0-15650 GCA_036268375.1 Bryobacteraceae bacterium
GAGGTTAACCTTGATTCGAGCAACGGGTCGAGAGCCAGGCGGTGCGCTCAGACACTCAAAAATATACCAGTGAGCGGCGCGGGAGCGCGGCCTCTGGGCGGAGGAAAAGGGAACAACCCCGGAGCAAACCACAGGAGTGTGGTCTCACAGAAAGGGTGTACCGAGCGGCACTATACGCAGCCGTGCGGCGCGCGGTGTATGTGGAAGGAATCACCGGCCTGTTGCTTTTATCCGCCGGCGCGTATGCCCCGGCCATCCATCGTCCAGTTAGATAATGCTCTAGATATCACCAACCGACTTTCCCATTGCCTCCCGGCAAAAATGCCTCTGCGGGGCCTATCGGTGTTGATACTACTGGAAACTTACAATTTCGCGCCTTTGGTGAGCAGTGGCGACCCAAGCGGGGGCGCCAGCAATCACCATGAAGATTGTCGGGTTTGATTAATGGATAGTGTCGGTCCCCCGGGATGCTGTCGTCGCCAAACGTCTGGTTATCACTTGAACCCGATCGAACCGTCACTTACGACAGGGGCGTTAATCCCGAGAATCTTCCCGCGGGAATGACACCTGCCACGGCCAATAATCCGAAGCCGGCCCATGACATACCCGCTGAATCGGTTACTTACCGCTCTTGGGCAGGGCGAACGCCACGATGCTGCTTCCCGAGGGTGCTCCATTTTTTCCGCCGCCGCATACAATCGCTACGTACTCGCGCCCATCCAACTCATATACAGATGGCGTTGCATTGCCCGCCGCCGGTAGCACCGTCTCCCACAGCAGCTTGCCGGTCGATTTATCGAAGGCCCGAAATTTCTTGTCGAAGTTCGTGGCGCCGATAAATAACAGCCCGCTCTTCGTCACCACGGGGCCGCCATAGTTATCGCTGCCCGTCTCCTTGATTCCCTTTGCCGCCAACTCGGGGTATTCGCCGAACGGTATGCGCCAGCGGATCTCGCCGCGGTTGAGATCGATCGCGTTCAGCGTACCCCAAGGCGGAGTCAGCGGCGGATACCCTTGCTGGTCGCGCATCAGAATGTAGCCCTCGTTGCGGTACTTCTGGAAATTGGGATCCTTGGCCATCTCGGCCAGATTCACGCCGCCGGAATCCTTGCCGGTCAGGAGATAATCGGCTATCTCGCCGACGCCGCGGGCAAGATGGTCGAACGCCGGCATGCGCCCTGTTCCCTGGTTGATAAACGAGATCAATTGCTGCCGGGTCATGCGCGAGCCGATATCGACCAACGAAGGAAACTGCGGCGGCGTGCCCGTGCGATCGGACTTGTGGCAACTGGCGCAGTTGTTGTTGTAGAGGGACGTCGTGTCATGCGTCACCATACGTATAATCCAGGGCTGCTCGTTAGAATTCACATAGAGGAGCCCCGACTCCGGGTCGAACGCCGCGCCGCCCCACTCGCCGCCGCCATCGGTACCGGGCATCAAGACTGTGCCGCGCGCACTCGGCGGCGTAAACATCCCCGTGGAATCGAGCTTGCGCAACCAGTCGAGCACGAACGCGTGCGCTTCCGGCGTCCGCTTGGTCACCATGTCTTCCGTAAAGGACTGGCGCGTGAATGGCGGCGGTTTCAACGGATAAACCTGCGTCGCGGCTGCCTGCTCGCCATCGAGCGTCGATGCCGGGACCTTGCGATACTCGAGTGGAAACAGCGGCGCGCCGGTACGGCGGTCGAGCACAAACACAAAGCCGGTCTTCGTAATTTGCGCCACGGCTTCGACGGGTTTGCCGTTTCGCCTGACCGTCACCAGGCTCGGCGCGGCGGGAAAATCCAAGTCCCACAAATCGTGCTTGACGTCCTGAAAATGCCATATGCGCTTGCCCGTGCGCGCGTCGAGCGCGATCACGCAATCCGCGAACAGATTGTCGCCATGTCTGTTCGACCCATAGAAATCGAATGACGGTGAGCCGGTGGCGGCGAAGACCATGCCGAGTTGGGGATCGATGCTCAAACCGGCCCACGCATTGGCGCCGCCATTAATCTTCCACGCGTCCGGCGGCCATGTGTCGTAGCCGAACTCTCCGGGATGTGGAATGGTGTGGAACGTCCACCGCATCTCGCCCGTGGCGGTGTCGTAGGCGCGGATGTCGCCAGGCGCACCCGGCAATGTCTCCGGCACGCTCGAGCCGATGATGAACAGGTCTTCGAAGATCACGCCGGGGCTCGACGCGCTCACGCTTTGCGATTCGAATGGACGGCCAAGACCTTTGCGGAGATCGATGTGTCCATCGTCGCCGAACTTTTGGATCGGCTGCCCGGTCTTGCGATCCAGCGCATACAGCAGATTACGATACGTGACGAAAACGCGGTCCTTATAAACCGTCACGCCACGGTGCCGAAAGCGCCGCTGCGCAGTATCCCCGTGACTCGGGTCGAAAAGCCAGAGCTGGCGTCCGGTGCGCGCATCAATCGCCACGACGTGCAGGCGCGGCGTAGTGGCATAAAGCACGCCATCGACGACGATGGGATTGCTCTGCATTTCGGAATCCTTAAACTCTTCGTGGGCGTTCCATGTCCACGCCACTTCGAGGCGCGCGACATTGGCGCGCGTGATCTGTGAAAGCTCCGTGTAGCGTATGTTGTACGGGCCGCCGTTGATCGGCCACGGGGTATCTTGCGCGAGTAGCGGAAGGGCAACAGCGACGACAAATGCGATGCGCGACATTTGGCGTAATTTTCTCATTTGTGGATGCGATGCGTCGAGAGAGCCCTGCTGCGAAGATCGTTGAGCGTCGCGCGACTTCGCCCGTGCGATTGCGTCGCGTGCGCCACTAGCAGCGAAGAAGCTAGGCAAGAAAAGGAAGCGGTCATCTGAAGGGCAATTCTCGATGACTTCCGGGCGCGATCGATCACATGCCGCGACGTTATCGCAGCAAATGGCCCGCTAACGCTTCCGCCTGGACGCGAATTTCGGGCACCGCGATGGTTTCGAACAGATCCCCGCGGCGTGGTGGTCCCAGAGTGAAGAGGAGGTGGCTCGCGGGACCCGTGAGCGCGCCGTGGGCGTCAGCCTGAAAGCCAATTCCGACATCGTTAGCGAAAGCCAGCCCGCGCTGGAGCAGATGCCGGATCAGCGGCCTTGGTCTGTCGTGGTAGCGTTCGTGAATCCCGGTGCAGTTGATCACGCGCTCCACCGTCAGGTTCCGCATTCCGCCGTTACGCACCGCAACGCATACTTCGATCGCATCTCCCGCTGCGCGCGATTCCCTGATGCGTCCGGCGATGACTTCGACCGACCCCTCCGCGCGATACCGGTTCAGACGCTCGGCAACGGCCGGCGCGACGCGGCTGCGATGCGTTTCCCAGAGCGTCTTCAGATGCCGAAGGAAGCGCCTGCGTTCGCTGCTGGGCAACTCACGCCAGACGTCGTTCGAGATCGGGCGCAATGCGTCGATGGCGCTTTGCCAGCACATGCCGTCTCGACGCAATCCGGCGGCCTGCGCGCGCAACGCGAGAAGGATCCTCTTGACGCCCATGCCGGAACGGATGGCCACAGGAGGCATCGATGAGGATAGGAGCGAGTGCGTCTGGGGCAACTGCGCGCTGCGCGAGAG
This sequence comes from Bryobacteraceae bacterium, assembly GCA_036268375.1. GTDB lineage: Bacteria > Acidobacteriota > Terriglobia > Bryobacterales > Bryobacteraceae > PALSA-243. Next base: position 3,569 of record DATAUH010000224.1, read on the forward strand.
CATGTAGACGACCCCTGCGCCGCCATGGCTCCGCAGCGCAAGCGCCGTGTCAATCGCGGTTTGTCCCGCGCCGATTAGCAGCACGCGCTCGACTCCGCGGTCTTTTGGATATCGGGAACCAGCCTCGAAAGCAGTTCACCGGCGCCTTCCGCCGTCTGCACGCCGTCGGCCGTCAGGCGGCTGATCTCCGCCGCAGCAGTCTGGCTGCGTTCCGCCAGCTTGCGAACCTCGGAAGCAACCACCGCAAATCCCTTGCCGTGCTCGCCAGCCCGGGCGGCTTCAACCGCGGCATTCAACGCGAGCAAATCGGTTTTGCGCGCAATCTCTTCGACGATGCTGATTTTCTCCGCAACCTGTTTCATGGCGCTAACCGTGCGCACTACGGCCTCTCCGCCGGAACGCGCGTCCGCCGCGGCCTTGGACGCAATTTTATCGGTCTGACGCGCGTTGTCCGCGTTCTGCTGAACGCTGGACGCCATCTCTTCCATGGAAGACGTGCTCTCTTCTGCGGCAGCTGCCTGCTCCGTGGCGCCCTGCGAAAGCTGTTGCGCAGTCGAACTCAGTTCTTCGCTTCCGGTTCCGACGTTGTTGGCGGCATTCGTTACTTCGGAAACTGTCTTGCGAAGATTCTCCACCATCGCATTCATTGCGGTCAACATTTTGCCTAGTTCATCGGTGGAGGCCACATCCGCAGTGTGCGTCAGATCGCCCTGCGAAACCCGATTGACCAATCCGACAGCGACGTTGAGCGGCTTTGTGATGCTACGAACCACGAACATCGAAATCGCGATCGCCATCGCCAAAGCGAGCCCAAGTCCTAACACAATTCCCTTGCGCGCACTTCCCACTGAACCTTCAATCGCTTTCGTTGCCTCAGCGGCAACATCCTGATTGAAGGCAACTTCTTTGTCGGCGTCGCCCAGATACTTTGCAAATAGCGGCTTTAACTGTGCGTGAACAACTTCCAGCGCCTTCTTATTGGACTCATTTGTGCCCTGCCGGCTGACGCGCAGCACCTCGTCTCCTACCGCCCAGAAAGCGTTCTCCGCGGCGCTCAGCGCGCCGACTAATTCTTTGTCTTTGTCGCTGAAGACAAGCTCTTTCTGATATCGGGTGAGAAGCTGCGTATTGTGCGCACGCGACGTGCGGATCTGCTCTTCGATACCGAAGTGCCGGTAATTCCGGTATTCTATGTTCACCGACCAGGCTGTCCCATCCGCTTGGAAAATGCTCAGGCTGGCCGCGACTGAAACCAGGTAGGATGACTCTCCGATCGCTACATATAGTCCCACGATCCGTCTCGATAAGACGATCGAAAGGGAATTTCTCGGGCATTCCGCTCGCTTCGCTCTCGTATCGCAGAACCTCGCCGCGCTTATCTACCAAGATCCTGCCCGTGCGGCCCCCATCATATTTCTCCCCGCCCGCTTGAGGCAACGAGTGGCAACCTCCGGGCGGGTCGGTGAATCGATACACGCTAAGTTGTCTTCCACCAATGGACTCGACACTCCGTAATCGAACCTGGTCGGGCAGGCGGGATGGAACATCTTGAGTTCAGCTCCACGGGTCATGCATCTCGTTAAGCAGTGCGGCAACAATTGTTCGTCTACCGGGACATGTGGTGGGCCTGGTTGAATGAGCCGTTTCACGCGCCGCCGGCGGTGGCGGCGAGCCAACTGAGCTTAGAAATATGAGCCCTGGATGATTGGACAGCGAAAATCGGCAGTGCAACAAGCAATTGCAAAAAGGCGAGAGGAAGGTTACAACCGTCCAGCTAAGTTAGACAGCACCGTAAAGATTGAGGAAGGGTAACCTGCCCGAGCACGCACGGCTTTTAGGCCCCACGTTTTTCGTTGGAGAAGAAAACACTCGTGGCTAATTTGGACAGTAGTGATATTTGACGGAAACTGTCTCGAAGGCCATCTTGCCGCCAGCTCTCAGCTGCTAGTCTCTCACATTCTGGGGTGCCGCAGTAGGTGCACTAAAACCAAAGACTATAGGGAGGCTCCCAGTGCAAGTGTCATCGGGAGAAAAGCATTTTTCACAAATTGATAAAGATTCTGGCCCATCATAAGTTATTCGCCTCCTATGTATCCAAGGGGCTGTGACACCGCGGCATCCTGCGCTGCGAGAAGCAGCAGCGCGAAAAGCGACATGCTTCAGATCGCCAGCGTACAGTGAATGGTCATAAGTCCGAATCGCACCAGATCGATATCGAACTCGTAGCGACCCGCTCGGTTTCGGATGGAGAGTGAACGGATGACTCGTCCGTCCAGCTCGATTAATTCAGCACGAGAGATTCGCGCATCTAGTGAAACTGTACGCCTGGAGTTTTCTCCTTCCCCATTAAACAACCGTATCAGCAAATTATTTTTCTCTATTAGGAGTGTGGGTACTTCCACCGCGCCGCCTGTGATACGCACCATCGAGCGTTGCGCGTCGTGTGACGCTGGCTCCTGCTCCATGATTTGGGTAAGAAGTGGCTCATTCCATCGCGAGGTCTCCGTAAGAAGCCGCGCGTTCGACCAGTTGCCTTTGTGCGGAATGATTCCGTAGGACGTCTGCTGGACACCTCGAAGCGGACACTTACCCCACCAGAACCCACCTTCGCCGCCCCATCCCATGACAAGCGCGAGCGGAAAAGTTGGTCCATGCGTGTAGCCTGTGGAGTGGTCAGACATCACGGCCAGTCCAAAATCCTCGAGTTCATCATAGATGTCAACCCAGTTTGTAATGATGTTGTGTTTGATCTCGTCCCAACGCTGAAAGAAAGTGTCTACATTGCGGCTGCGGCACACGTCATAGGCGGCGTTCTTAAAGATCGCCTGATTGCGAAGAGTTGTGGGAAAGAACGCATTCAATTTCCAGCGGCCATCATTGGATGACCGGCGAGGCTCGCTTCTTCGATTCTCCGGCTTGATATCCCACGGGTCACCGATCCAGGTATCTTCTGCGAAGATAAACCGCGTCTGGAAATCTATGCGGCGGCATCCTTGCACAACCGAGATGTTGCACTGAAAAGGACAATCACCCACCTCACCGGCAATGTGGACCTGCGCGCGGATCGGTCCATATTCAATGATATTGACGCGAGCGCCCGTTTCAGCGCTGCTCCGCCACTTTTGTTGAGCAATGAAATAGCCGTAGTACTCGTTGAACAGACGCACGGACGAGGGGTCACAAAATTCTTTCTGAGTCTGCTTATCCACCAGACTCGTAATGGCGCCGCCGCGTGCGGGATCAATGCGTATGCGATAGAGGTCGCTCTCTATTATGACGAGGCCATCTTCGACAGCTGCCCGAGTTCCGCTTAGCGGCCGAACAGATTCCTGGCCATAGATCGGTTCGACGCGATAGGATGCATATCCCAAGGACGGCGTTCGAGCAGTAAACATAACTCTTGCAGAATTGATGCTTTCCCCTGGGGCCAGAGCACGTTCTGTCTCAGGTCCCTGTGGTCCTCCGCTCGCCGGCTCTCGAAAACGCCGCGTGATGACGAGTTGAGAGGCAACCTCGGCCCCATCTGAATCGAGCACGCGAACACCGCGAGCCCCATGATCCGTGTCCAGCGTGATTTCGGCAAGATCGGTTCGAACTTCGGCAAGCGTATTTACCACACGGACCCATTGCGATCCCACCCGCTGTTGCACGGGACGGTCCGCATGGCCGCCACACAGTGTTAGAACCGACGAATTGATGACGTTGTTCGCGATTGTCTCGCAGTTAAGAGTTCCGGAAGCGATCTGGAAGGCCCAGGCCTGACGACCAGTGCGTGTTGTCGCCGTGATCCAGGAATCGTGGCTCTGCGCCCACAGCACATCCTCCCACGCCTGCTCCAATTGTTCGATTGGCCAGTACTTGCTTTCTCGAAGCCACGCCATCGCGGCGGCCTTTTCCGCTACCAAAATCTTGTTCTCAGCAGATCGTACCTGTTGCGCAACTGTTTGCAGCGTTTTCTCTCCCCACGGGAGCGCCGTCAGAATGTCCTCTATACCGAATCGCCAGTTTCTTGCGGGTTTATTCGCGATCGTGTGGATGTACTCGCGCCACGTCACATTGCGAATGTAGCTTCCGGCCGCTTTTGGCTTCGCGGCCCAGCCTAGATCCTGGAAGTACATCCCGGTGGGATGAGGAATGCCGTGCTCTACGCACTTCCTCGCATACGTAGGCTTCGCGTCTGCCGCTTCCGTCTCGTATACCTTCTGCAGATTTTCGCAGGCATAGCGTGGAACCGTGGTTATCGCGCTTCCGTCAGGTCCAACCCAACGAACCGTTTCCGCATCCATGCCAGCCGCATAACCTCCCCAAGCTGTTCCAGGATCTTTCAAAACCGCTCCCGTGTATCCAAGCGAGAGTAGGATTTGAGGAAGACAGCTTGCCCAACAAGGCTCCTGTACGGCGTATGTCTCCACTCTAGCCTTTGGGAAATGTTCTCGGATGATCCGAAGGCCAATCTGGAGTTGCCGGATATTGCTTTCGCCACCTACCGCCCAGCCGTACGGTTGCGAATAGGTACCCGCAACCATCTCGACACGCGCGTCAATCGGCTGATGATCGAGATACGCTTTCCACTCGCGATATGCTTGAGGATCTTCGCGTCGCAAGACCTCCCAAGATTCCGGTTCAATATCGAGACATAACTTCCAGTTGGGATAAATCTGCATAGCGTCGAGGATGTCGCGCCATGAACCCGGAGGCATGTGCCCCTTTGCGCCTCCATGATAACCATCGACAAAATAAACCGTCGGCGTAGGTAGATCTTGAGAACTACCGAGCCTACTTGAGCCTGCGATGAAACCAGCGCCCAAGCGTTTGACGAATAGTCGTCGATTCAAAGCAGTTGTCCTCCAAAACTCCAGCGTTTCAATTAGCTGCATCATGCGCCCCGCCGCTCCGCCACCCACCTTGCCGAAGTTCGAACTGGTGAATGGTTGCATTTGCATTGCTCCATCGGACGAAAATTGAACGGGTTCGCCGCGCCATCGCGTATAATCGCAAGCCGGTCAACATTCGGCGCATCGATCGACCGGGAAGGCTCTTTTGTCGTGATGGCAAAAAGGACGGCAATAGTCGACGAAGCCCCCGATTATTCACAGTAACCCGCTTACGCGAAACTTTGCCAAATCCGAGTCCAGAAAAGTTTCAAAAAGGGACATCTGAGACCATCTGGACTCCTCACGTAGACCGCCGTATCATCCGGGAGGCCGTAAACGATGTTAATAGCGGCCTGACGTTCGCGGCAGCCGCCCTCGTCAGGTTCAGTCAGGCGAGAAAAGTATACCAACAGGACGCCTGGAACACAGATATTTTCCTTGCAGATCAGTAACTAACCGGCAGCGGCTGAAGCCTTTTCAGAAGCTTGCCGAAATGCTGGTCAGTCACCTCGAGAGGATTCTGAACTACTGCCTGGCGTCACGCCGGAAGAGTGGGCATCAGCTATAGCCATCACTATGCCAAGCGGCCTCTGTTCGAGCGGCTGATGACACGTCTGCAGTCAATAGCCGCAGGTGAAAACGGGTTTCCTCCCGTCATCCCCATCGCTCTGCGTTGCTGAAATGGTGCGTGCATAAGATTCTATGCGCGCACGGAGCCGTGGAAGCAACTACTTGCAAGCGGAGAAAAACGAGCCGAACGACAACACGGAAATTCAGAACAGCAAGATGCTCACTGGTGAGGCGGTCAGTCTCACGCCGTCAGCAGCTCTGCGCATAATTCAGGTTACACAAAATTTTGACACATCGAGTTGCTTCTCCTGTGCACGGATCGCTTAGTTCTCCGTGCAGAGGAGGAGCATAGTCCCGATGACTCTTGCGTTCATCGGCGCTTCTACTCCTCCTCCGCCACTACTATCAGGCTTTTTTTGACGAACTCCTCTTTGTCTGTCCGGCTGCGCGTTTCGCTGCCCAAATCTGCTTCATGCGTTCCGCCAGGCGCTTCCGTCCAGCCGGCGTAATGCCGCCTTTGCGCGCAGGCTTCGCTTGAGCCGCCGTTTTCTTCACCGCAGGGGACGAAGGCGTGACCGTCGTGGCCTTGTCTCCCGCCCCAAATACCTTCTCAAGAGCTAGCAGCGCTTCCTCGGTGGCTTCCCTCTGCTTTCGCAGTTCCGGCATCACTTCTGGAATTCCGTTCCACGGCTCCTCCGCATTTGAGCTAAAACATTCTGATAACAGAATGTCTTAAATCTGGCTCAACAGCATGGCCAGTTTGCCGAGGTGCATCGAGGAATCGGCGGCGGTCACTGTCGCATCGGAGTGACCTAGCCGAAGCAGGGCCGCTTAGCTAGCGATTCGATATGGTGAGTTGAACAGGCCACTGCCGAGCTTCGCAACATTCGCCTTTTCCAGAACCTTAATGACGAAATCGGCGCAATTGACGCCGCGCTGTCCGACCTTGGAGAACATAAAGCCGAGGGCGCCGCCTGGCGCGACATAGGTGTAGCGGCCGGTCTCTTCAGCCTTTCTCTTGAATTCCTGGATTGCGGCCTTCACGCGCGTCATTCTGTCGTGATTGACTATGTAGGAATGGTGGTGCGCGTCGCTCGCTCCATTCGTGTTTTGTATCGGCTGGTTCTGGCCGTTCACTTTGGGAATTTGAGTTGTAAGGATAATATTGCCGCCCTGCATGAAGTGGCAATCGAATTTTTGGATCTTAATTTTGGTGCTATTGGGCGCGTGGTGGACGTCGTACATCTCCGTTTTCGGGAATTCGTCATTGAGATTGTCGTAATATTCCAGAAACAAAGATGCGTGTTTGCCAAAACCGCTGCTCCCACTCACTACTGTCACAATACCTTCCTCCGGCAAGATTGCCCAGGTAGGTTCGAAACTTGATCGCCATGAATTGCTGTTCGCATCGAATATCATTTTTGCTGCCCTCCTACTATAGAAAGCGGGAGGTTGGCGTGAGAGCGATCAACAATACGTAAAAAAATGCCGGGGATTTTCGAAAAAATCACGCGCCTTTCTTTTTCCACTCAGCGGCTCTTCCAAGTTGGCCCTGCACTTCGTATAGCAGGTAAAGCCACTCGCGGGCGACATCCAGGTGATACCGGTCCTCCATTCGAATACGGCTCTTGCGGGCGTCCATCTCGCGGTAACCATCGAGCAACAATGGCTCGGCCTCGCTATATTTCTTTTGACCGGCCAAACTCGCGCCCAAGATGCACTCCGCGCGAAAGCCCTGCCAGTCGTTCGGCCGCTCCTTACGATCGATCTCCATCGCTTCGCGCGCGAGCGGTTCGCCCTGCGCGAACCGCTTCTCCGATATATACGCCAGCGCCAGATCAGCGGCGGACGCCATGGTATCCCGGTTATCTTCGCCTAACGTCCGTCGCCGGCCCGCGAGCGCCTCTGCGGCATAGCTCTCTGCCAAAGCGAAGTTGCCGCGCCGCTGGCACGCGAATGCCATATACGAAAGCGTGTACAGAGTGCTGGGATGATTTGGACCCAGTACGCGCCGCTTGACCTTCAGAGCTTGGGCGAGCAGGCTATCTGCGGCTGCGAATTTGTTCAGCAGAAAATAGGCGCCTGCCAGATTGCCCATTGACGTCAACGTGTCCGGGTGCTCGGGGCCTAAAACGCGCCGCTGTATTTCCAACGTCTGGCCGTATAGCGTCTCGGCGTCCGCGTATTTGCCTCGGACGTAATAGTCGATCGCCAGATTGTTCATGGACTTCAGTGTGGCTTGATGCTCCGGTCCTAGCACGCGTTTTTCGATCGCCAGCGTCTGGCTCTGCAGCGCTTCCGCCTGTTCATATTTGCCATCCTCGTAATAGGTGAGGGCCAAACCGTTCATGTATGTCAGGGTGTCTGGGTGCTCCGGGCCTAATTTGCGCCTCTGGATCTCGAGCGTCTGGTTGTAGAGCGTTTCGGCGTGAGCGTACTTGCTCTGATGCTGATAAATGATGGCCAAATTTCCCATGGACACCAGGGTGTCGGGGTCCTCCGGTCCCAGCACCCGGCGTTGGATCTCCAGCGTCTGGTTCTGAAGCTCTTCGGCAGGTGCGAATTTGCCTTGAGCCCGGTAATCCAACGCTAGCCCGGCCATGCACGCGAGCGTACCCGGATCTTCGGCGCCTAGCGCGCGCCGGCTTAGGTTGAGCGCTTGCTTGTATTGCGCCTCCGACTCCGGATATTTGCCTTCGAGAAAGGCAACACGCGCGAGTTGCCGCATGCTCTGGAGAGTTTTCGGATTCTGCCGCCCGCGAACTCTGCGGTACAGTTCGAGCGCCCGTTCCAATTGCTTCCGCGCCTCCGGGTACAGGCCGAGATCCACGTAAGTCTGTCCAATAGTCGTCAGAATGGCGGCCTCAACCTCTGGCTGGCGGTCGAACCTGCCCGTGATCCGCGCCGCGGCCCGGTCCAAAGTGGTTCGCACTTTCAAATCCGGATCGGGGCTGGCTCCCAGTCCCGCCTGCTTGGCTGCGCTGGCCTGGGCCAGCAAATCATTCTGAAGAAAGTCATTGACGGCCTGAGCCACAGCGGCTTCTTCATTCGCGCGGACTCTCTGCCGAATGCTGAATACGGCGGCTAAGATCAGCGCCAGCGCACAAGCACAAATGGTTGCTACCGGCACCCGGTGGCGGCTGGAGAATTTCCGGGCCCGGTAAAGCGCGGAAGGCGGCGCTGCCAGAACCGGTTCGTTTCTTAGGTACCGTCCGATGTCGGCGGCCAATTCCGAAGCCGAAGCGTAGCGGCGCGAACGATCCTTTTCGAGAGCCTTTAGCGTGATCCAATCCAGATCGCCGCGCATCTCTTTGGCTAGGGCGAGCGGCTCGGTTTGTCGCTTGTGGGCTACATCCGCAGACGCAGCCGGGTCCTGCGACCGGATCCGATTGCTCGGCGTCGGTGGGTCGGCCTCACGTAGCCTGCGCAACAGTTCATCGAACGTGATCTTTTCTAGATCGAGCGGCCCCACGCCCGCCAGGAGTTCGTAGAGAATGATCCCGAGCGAGTAGACGTCGCTGCGCGTGTCTATGTCTTCCCCAGCCGAATTGGCCTGCTCTGGGCTCATGTACGCGAGAGTTCCGATGATCATTCCCGCATGCGTAAACACCGTATCGGCGGACAATTTCTGGGTTAGCGCCTTGGCCACTCCGAAATCGATGATCTTCGGCGCAGCGCGCCCGTCCACTTCGGCGACAATTATGTTGGAGGGCTTCAGGTCACGGTGGATGATTGCCTTCTGATGTGCGTGCTGCACTGCCTCACACACCGCGACGAACAATTCCAGCCGTGCATGGGTGCTGAGTCTGTGTTCGTCGCAGTAAGCCGTAATGGGAACGCCGGCCACATACTCCATCACGAAGTAGGGACCGCCCTGAGGCGTGGAGCCGGCATCGAATACTTTCGCAATCGCCGGATGGTCCATCAAAGCCAAAGCCTGCCGTTCGGATTCGAAGCGCGCGATCACTTCACGCGTGTTCATCCCGGCCTTCACCAATTTCAGCGCGACCCGGCGATGTACGGTTTCGCGTTGCTCGGCCAGCCAGACCTCGCCCATGCCGCCTTCCCCAATCTTCTCCAGCAGCAGATAGCGGTCGATCGTTTTTTCGGCCGGAGCGGCCGTGGATCCTTCGGGGGTGATCAGACGGGCTGCATCTTCGATCGCTCGTCTTCCCAGAAAAGACTCTTGGTCGGCGGCGCGATCGGCTTCGATCAGGCACAGCAATTCGGCACGCAGTCCGGCATCACCGCCACAAGCCGCATCGAGAGCCGCCGCTAGATCTTCGTTCGGGAGTTCGCGAAGCTGATCGAAAAGTACCCCGAGTTGCCGGTATGCGTCGGCGGTCATCTACTACGAGGATTGCCCGCGTGCGGTCGCACTAGCGGCCGGAGGCTGTAGTCTCGAAAAGAGCCATGCGCGCGCCATTCGCCAATCGCGGGTCACAGTGGGCTCTGAGACGCCCAGAACGGTCGCAATTTCGCTGTTCTCCAAGCCGCCGAAATATCGCAGCTCAACCACTTGCGCCTGCCGTGAATCCAGATTGGCCAGGTCATTCAGAGCCGCGTCGAGGTCGATGAAATCCGCCGGGCTGAGCGCCTCACCGGGAATCTCACCAGCATTCGAAAGGTTAATGTGCGGGCTGCGATTGCCGCGTTTCCGGGCGCCTTGCGCTCGCGCAAAATCAATAAGAATCTGACGCATCAACCGTGCGGAAACTGCAAAGAAATGCGTGCGGCTGGCCCACTCTACGGGAGTGCCGCCAATCAACCGGACAAACGCCTCATTGACCAGAGCGGAGGGCTGCAATAAATGCCCATCTTGTTCACGGGACAAATTGCGACGCGCCAACCGATGCAATTCAGCGTAAACAGCGGGCGTCAAACGTTCCAACGCAGAGGCGTCGCCGCCGCTCCATGCCTGGAGCAGGCCGGTCAGTTCAACCGAAGAAGAATTCTGCTTTTGCACGGCCAGTGACCAGTGAAATTGAATGTACCATAAAAGCCAATTTCTTACTTCATTTCAAGGTTACAAATGCCGGTGCGATAGAATCCTCGCGCGAAATCTGTGCCTTAGCATTTCGATCTAACCAAGCCGCCGGCGTGTTATCGCGATAAATGTCCCGATGCGAACCACCGGTACAGTAAGTAGAGCGCACCTAGTGCCAGCCAGAACATTGAGCTTATCGACAGCGGACGCGGGTAGGCGATTCGCCAACGCACATCCAAACGGTGGACCGAGTCAATTCCCGAACGTACGGTCTTCGTCCTTTTTGGACCCAACCGTAAAATAGCCTCTCGCTCGCGCGGTGTCAGAAAGCGCCATCGCAAGCGTTCTGTGGATGCAGATGCTAACGACGGATGGATCAATCCGGCAACTGCATTTGGAATATGTGGAGGAACTCGGTGATGCGAGATCGCCGCATTTCCCGGCTTGCTCTCAGAAGAGGTCGGCTTCTCAAGTCCGTGCATCGTGTTTCTAATGAGCGAAGTGGCGAGGGTAAGAACCGGAGGTTTTTCCGGTCAACGTTCAGGGATTCGGACTCTTCCGATAAAACGGGGCGCGGATCAGACCGCCGCGAATAAGCGGTTAGGTGCGATTACGCCACTCGCGTTGGGCTATTTTGTGGCCGGCTCTGTTTCAGGAAGCGTTCTACCAACTCGAGAGCGGAACCCGTCGGTTGTCTCTCGCCGCGCTCCCAACGAGCCAAGGTGCTTGCATCGACGCCGACAACCTTCGCAGCCGCCCGCCGTGTGAGACCGAGTGAGGAGCGATGGCGGAGAAGTCGTTGGGCAAGTGTTTTGCCGTGTGGGAGTGGATTGTACCCGAGAAACTCGATAATCGCCGGCAGATAACGGATTTCCGGAGTAGTCGCGCCCGATTCCCAATTGAACAAGCAACTCTCCGTGACCCGGAAGCGCGTAGCAATATCCTTTTGCCTGAGCTTCGCCGAAATCCGCCGCAGGCGAATGTGGTCTCCGATGCTCTTCGGCGTCGTCGGAATCCGGACGGGGCGAGAAGGCTCGTAAGAACGAGAAACGGTAATGCCTTTTGAAAGCGCCGCGCGAACGAAGTTGAAGCAAATGCGGATGTCGCTCTCCTTGACGCCATGCCGTCTCGACCATAGTTTCAAACGTTTCGACCGCGATGGTCATGATATCGACCATGCTCGCGGAATTGTTCCGTTCCGCGCGTCCGGTCACGGCCGGGTCGTCGTGATAGGCAGAGGGGAAGATTGGGGAAGATAATGAGATCCCATGAGGCTGTGATGGCGTGAGCGGTAGTGCCGACGCAGGCGCCGCACGGGCTGAAAAACTGTGCTTGCTACATCAAGGATGCTCTATCTCACCGCCCAGGCCCCTGGAAGCGGGTCAGTTTGAACTGACGCACTACCCGCCCGAGACCTCGGCGATGAAACCGGCGACCGAGCGCTGGATCTCGGCCAGTGGCAGGTTGTAGCGGGCATTGCCGTCCGGCAGGCCCATATTGCCGCTGACCACAAAGGCGCGCAGGTCCGCCTTGGCGGACGTTGCAGTTGATAGACTCGCTCCCGTTGTCGGAATGAAACCCGTGGATCACGAAGGGGAACTGTTCGAGTATCGATTGCAGCACTGCCATGAGCCACAACTCGGAGATCTGC
>DATAUH010000225.1:0-2533 GCA_036268375.1 Bryobacteraceae bacterium
GCGCGTGAGAAGGCCGTGGATACGAGGCGCGCGAAGGTCAGCGCGCGGAGGCGTACTTGAACAGTACGTCGAGCACGCTGAACGAGCGCAACGAAGTAGGCACAGCCCTTATCGCGCGCCGGAGCAGAAGGTGTGTGAGAAATGGAGGTTAAATAGAGATCTAGGAGGAAAATTTAGTTGCCATCAGTTCAGCCGATCGTTGCGGGCTCTATCACCAAGATCACAGGGTTGAAGGAACGCCCGGTTTATTTCTTGACATTGAATAATGCGCCGAAACCTAGCGTTGTAGTGAAAGGTGACGCCGAAAAACCGGACTCGGCCGTCTCCATCGCGTGGGGCAGCAAGTTGATGAAGAATGTTCAAAATGAGTGGGTGAATACGAAGATTATGACGCCCGCGGAGATCGACGTATTCAAAAACGCCGCCTGGGCCGCCTTCGCACAAAATACGCCACAGTACGACAACGTGAAGCCGGGGGGCATGTCCTATTGCTGGGTGAAGATGCCCTTTGTCGAAGGCTTGAGCGATGCCGAGTTCTACAACGACGACTACACGATCAATCTGAAGCAGATCAAGGAGTTGATCAAGAGACTGTCCGACGCCGCGATTTGGGCGGAGCTGGGGAAGATTGTTGCAGTGGATATTTTCAATGGAAACAGCGACCGGTTTGCGGTTGACCCTCAGGGCGCCTCGAAACTGGGTACGTGGACCAATCGCGGAAATATCATGTTCCTGGGCGCAGGCCACAACCATACTACGCCGGTGATCGGTTTGGACACGTTCGATCCCAATTCACAGGTGGGGAATCTAAAATCGGGCGGCGGTCACGAGAACTTGAAAATTCTGATCGACCAGGTGAAGCGCAACGAATTCGCCAAGGCTTGTGTGAGATCGGTGGGCGAACAGATTCGGTGCAAGCTGGCGGATTCGGGGCATCACGGCCATTTCAGGATCGCCGTGCAGGGAGCGGACGGTCCCAATATTATTACGATTCCGATCAAGGGGATCGACTACTTGTTCGACGCGTATGCGGACGATATGGCGGCGGGGATCACATTGGGCGCGGACCAGTTGAAACTGTATCTTCAGGGTAAAGTTCGGCAGTACACTCCGGCGCGTCCGAATGTGGCGCTCCCCGCGCCGCCTCGGCCTGCGAATCTGCCTCCGGGTGTTCAGCCCCGCGCAGCGTGGCAACCCGGAGTGGTTCCACCTCGCCCTGGAGCCTGGGTTGCGGGTGCTGTGCCTGCCGCCGCTGCTGCGCCGGCTGCCGCTCCGATCAAGACGATACCCCAAGGCATTCTGGACCGAATGGCCTATTTGGGTTGGTGACGGGTCGGGCTTCGGCCCGGCAGACGCCAAGATCGTTCTGAGAGATTGACAGGTCGCGTTTGCTGGGGGCCTGTTTTGATTCTGGATGAAAGCGCCTACATAGCCACTTTCCTCCGGTGTTCTGGCGAACTATACTGAAATCTAGTTTCTCTGGAGGGCGCCGTTTGAGCCGCTGGACGATTCGTGTAGCTGTCGCAATAGGCTTGTTGTGTCTGCCGGAGACGATTGTTCGCATTGCTCATACCCAATCTCCTGCCGTTCCGACGGTGGCAAGCGGCGTAGTTCATCAGTACTGCGTGGGATGCCACAACGGCAAGGTAAAGGCCGGCGGCTTTGTGCTGGATTCGATTCTTAGCGATCCGGTCGGGCAACATTCGGACGATTGGGAAAAGGTTGTACGCAAGCTGCGCGTCCGCCATATGCCGCCAATGGGGATGCCGCGGCCGGATGAGAAGACTTATGACGCCGTGGTCGGATCGTTGGCGGCTCAGCTCGACGTGGCGGCTGCAGTGCATCCGGACCCGGGCCGCACGGATACGTTCCGGCGGCTAAACCGTACGGAATACCAAAACGCGATTCGCGATCTGCTGGACCTGGATATCGACGTGACATCGATTCTGCCGGGCGATGAGGCGGGCTATGGATTCGATAACGTCACGGTGGGGAACCTATCGCCGACGTTGCTCGAGAGCTATTTGCAGGCCGCGCAACGCATCAGCATGACGGCGCTTGGCGTGGTCGGAAAGTCGCCCGGCGGCGAGATGGAGACGCTTCCGCCGGATCTGACGCAGGAGCAGCAGTTCGAAGATGAGCCGCTGGGGACGCACGGCGGAATGCGGTTGAAATACACCTTCCCGCAGGATGCCGAATATGACATCACGGTACGGCTGCAGCGCGACCGCAACGAACATGTGGAGGGGATCGCGGGCAGCAACGACGTAGAGGTGATGCTGGATGGCGAGCGCGTGCGGCTGGCGACGGTGAAGCCGCCGGGACCCGGCCACGACCATTCCGCGGTGGATAAGGATTTGAGTTTTCGTTTGGCCGTGAAGGCGGGGCCGCATGTGGTTGCGGCAACGCTGCCGAAGAAGGCTTCGTCGGTGCTGGAAAGCGGGCGGCAGCCGTACATGGCGCACTTCAACATGGACAGGCATCCGCGGCTGACGCCGGCGATTTACTCGATTGCGATCGTGGGCCCGTACGA
>DATAUH010000226.1:0-4440 GCA_036268375.1 Bryobacteraceae bacterium
AACAGCAGATACTCCGAAAACGAGGGCAGGGAACGATAATATTCGAATTTCTCCGCACGGTCGTAATTTTTATTGGACGGCGAAAGGATCTCGACGATAAACGTAGCATCGGAGATGACGTCGCGGCGATCGCCGTAGAATTGGGGAGCGCCGCAAGTGACTACCAGATCGGGATACGTAAACACGTTGTACGAGGCGATGTAGATTCGCGTATCGCTCCCAGTCGCAACGCATCGGCTAGCTTGCAATTGAGCGAAGAGGAGTCCTTGGGTATTGCCGGCGATAAGAGAGTGGTTGAATGAGGAACCCGCCATGGCGAACATCTGCCCATCCAGATATTCACTGCGAAATTCGCTCCGGCGTTCGAGTTCCAGATACTCTTCAGCAGTAACTTTGGTGATGGGCTGCGTCGACATGCTTCTGGAATCAGTCTAACGCGTCACATTCGCCGCGCCCAGCGCTCTGCGCGTGTGCTGTGAGGAGAAACCGGCTACGCAAATTCGACGTGCCGGTAGAGCGCCTGCAGCGGCAAGCGGCACGCGATGGACTTTAATTCAACGGCGTCCTCGAGTGACGTGAAGTCGCGAAATAGCCAGGAGCCGTCTTCTAGCCGCGTGTGCAACTCGGCCAGTACGCGATCCTGCGCCAACAGCAGATACTCCGAAAACGAGGGCAGGGAACGATAATATTCGAATTTCTCCGCACGGTCGTAATTTTTATTGGACGGCGAAAGGATCTCGACGATAAACGTAGCATCGGAGATGACGTCGCGGCGATCGCCGTAAAGTTGCGGCGTCCCGCACCACACCACGATGTCGGGGTAGGTGAACACTCGATAAGCGGCGATGTGCACACGCACGTCGCTGGATGCCGCTTCACAGTCTCGATCACCCAGTTCGCTGGTCAGCGCGCTAAGGGTATTGGTCAGGATCCGCGCATGGTCGATGGTCCCGCCCGCCATCGCGAATACCTGGCCGTCCAGATATTCACTGCGAAACTCGCTCCGGCGTTCGAGTTCCAGATACTCTTCAGCCGTGAGCTTCGTAATGGGCTGCGTCGACATGCTGTTAAATGTCAGTCTAACGCGTCAGGCGCCGCAGGCGCGTCCAAACTCCCAAGCCCGCGCGCCCAAAACAAAAAGCCGCGCTTCGGTCTCCCGAAGCGCGGCCTTGTTGTGTTGTTGCTGTGCGTTCTTCTTAGTAGTCCATTTCCGGACCGTGGCCGCCGGGCCCAGCCGGAGCCGACTTCTTTTCCGGAATTTCCGCGATCATCGCTTCCGTGGTCAACATCAGCGATGCGATGGACGAGGCGTTCTGCAGAGCCGACCGCGTTACCTTGGTCGGATCGATCACGCCCGCGGATACCAGATCCTCGTACACGTCGGTCGCAGCGTTGTAGCCATAGTTCGGATTGTCGTTCTCCCGAACCTTGCCCACCACGATCGCGCCTTCCGTGCCCGAGTTGGAAACGATCTGACGCAGCGGCTCTTCGCAGGCGCGGCGCACGATATCCACGCCAACCTGCTCATCGCCGTCCACCTTCAAACCGATCAGCGCCTTCGACGCGCGCAGCAGAGCCACGCCGCCGCCGGGGACGATGCCTTCTTCCACAGCCGCGCGAGTCGCATGCAGAGCATCTTCCACGCGCGCCTTCTTTTCCTTCATTTCGGTTTCGGTGGCAGCGCCCACCTTCACCACAGCCACGCCGCCTGCGAGCTTCGCCAGGCGCTCCTGCAGCTTTTCGCGATCGTAGTCCGAAGTGGTCTCTTCGATCTGCGCGCGGAGTTGCTTAATGCGGCCCTGGATGTCCTTCTCCTTGCCGGCGCCGTCGACGATCGTGGTGTTGTCCTTGTCCACGGTCACGCGCTTGGCGCGGCCCAGGTCTTCCAGGCGAACGCCTTCCAGCTTAATGCCGGTCTCTTCCATGATCGACTTGCCGCCGGTCAGGATCGCGATATCTTCCAGCATCGCCTTGCGGCGGTCGCCGAAGCCCGGAGCCTTCACCGCGCAAGCGTTCAGGGTTCCGCGCAGCTTGTTCACAACCAATGTCGCCAGCGCTTCGCCTTCCACTTCTTCCGCGATGATCAGCAGCGGCTTGCCCGAACGAGCAATCTGCTCGAGCAGCGGCAGCAGGTCCTTCATGTTGCTGATCTTCTTCTCGTGGATCAGGATGTACGGATCCTCGAGTACCGCTTCCATGCGCTCTGCATCGCTCACGAAGTAGGGCGAGAGATAGCCGCGGTCGAACTGCATACCGTCGACCGTGTCCAACTCGGTCGACATCGTGCGCGATTCTTCAACCGTGATGACGCCGTCCTTGCCGACCTTCTTCATCGCATCTGCAATGATTCCGCCGATGGTCTTGTCGCCGTTGGCCGAGATCGTCGCCACCTGCGTGATCTTCTCAACGTCGTCCGCAACCGTCTTCGAAAGCTTCTTCACTTCCGCGGTCGCCACTTCGACGGCCTTCTCGATACCGCGCTTCAGCGCCATCGGGTTTGCGCCCGCGGCCACATGCTTCACGCCTTCACGGAAGATCGCCTGCGCCAGAATCGTCGCGGTGGTCGTACCGTCGCCCGCCACGTCGCTGGTCTTCGAAGCCACTTCGCGCACCATCTGCGCGCCCATGTTTTCCAGCGGATCCTTCAGCTCGATTTCCTTCGCAACCGTCACGCCGTCCTTAGTGATGTTCGGTCCGCCGAACTTCTTCTCCAGGACAACGTTGCGGCCCTTCGGCCCAAGCGTTACCTTCACCGCGTCAGCCAACTGATTCACGCCGCGCAGAATCGCCTGGCGGGACGCTTCTGAATAAACAATCTGTTTCGCCATGTATGTCTGTTCTCCTTCTGCTTACCTTCTGCCGGCGTTAGCTGGCCTTCTTTGCCGCTTTGGGTTGCGCGTCGAGAATGCCCAGCACCTCGTCTTCGCGCATGATCAAAAACTCATTGCCATCCAATTTGATGTCGCTGCCGGAGTATTTGCCGAACAAAATGCGGTCGCCAACCTGCACGTCGAGCGAAATCACTTTGCCGTCTTCCAGGCGCTTGCCTTTACCCACCGCAACTACTTCGCCCTCTTGGGGCTTCTCTTTTGCGGAATCGGGGATATACAGGCCGCCGTGCATTTGCTGCGTCTCTTCAATCCGTTTGACCACGATGCGGTCGTAGAGCGGACGAATTTTCATGGAACTGCCTCCAATACTACTGTGTTGTTGAGTTAAAGGGTTTAAAACCAGTCGAAGTCCGGAACGTATGTGCTCCTGGCCTTCAGGAATATTATTAGCACAGAAGGCGGGAGAGTGCTAATTTTCGACGCTAAATTGTTCCAATAGCTTCGAATTTAGTGCTTGACAGGTTCTGACTCATATTACCTGTTGACGCGATGCGCTTCTTGACGCATCATGCCAGTATGGAGTATACATACACCATACAGTGCACGTAACCGTTGATTCCAAAGACCGTCGCCCCATCTATCAACAGGTGGCCGACGGCATACGCACGCTCATAGCCGGCGGTCAGCTCGCCGAAGGTCAGGCGCTTCCTCCGGTTCGACAGATGGCCGCCGATCTCGGCGTTAATCTCAATACCATCGCCGCCGCGTATCGCGAGCTCCAAAACGAAGGGCTGATCACCGTCAAACACGGTTCCGGCGCCACGGTTGCCCCTCGCTCCGGCGCTAGACACACTGATGACGAACTGCGCCGCCCGCTCCGCAACGCCCTCACCCAAATGGTTCTTTCAGGTCTACGCCATGCCGACATCCTGCATATGGTGCAGGATGAGCTGCGCGGGCTGCTGAAAGGATTCAAGTCGTGACCCAGGAGCAGACCTTCCTTATGTTTTGCTGCGTTGCGTTCGCCGCTCGCGTTCTACGCCTGCTGGAGCGTTGGAAAGCGCCGCTGCTTCGGGGAGAAGGCTGGTTATTTAGCATCGAAGTTGCGCCCGATTTCTTTTATGGGCCTGGCGCCGCCATCCTGCGCGCTTACCGTCTGCGGCTCTTCCTGCCGTGGATGGTCGAACTGCCTGTTCTCGCGGCGCTCCTTTATTTCAATCAGCGCCCGTACGCTGGCGCCGTGATCGTCCTGATCACCCTGCTTACTAGGATCAACTATTATTGGGCCCGCCTCTCCGCCGAGCGTGCCGCGCGCCCGTTCGAGATCAACCCCGCTCTCGAAGAGCCCTCCGCGGTTGCGCTTTCGCTCCACCCCCGCACCTTGCGCGAATACACCACTCCGTGGATTGAGGCTGTTCTCGGCGTGTCCGTCGTCGCTGCCTTCGTCCTGCTCGCGTACCGTTACCATAGCGCCCAAGACTTGAGCCTCATAAGCGCCGCGTCCTTGAGCGCCGCCCTTTACGTCTATCTCCAGATCGGCCTTCTGCTGGTGAAACTCGGAGTCGTCCACGCGCGCTATGCGGCCCCTTCTATCGATACCGCGCAGCAC
>DATAUH010000227.1:0-4029 GCA_036268375.1 Bryobacteraceae bacterium
CTTTTCGGCTTCGAAGCGACAACAGGAAGTTGGTGCGGGCGGAGGGACTTGAACCCTCACGGACCTTGCGGTCCAACGGATTTTCGTACCCGGCTACGGCTTTCGCCGCCCCTGCTTTCTTGCCAGGGTTTGGGGTCTGGACTATCCCTTCACCGTGCCCCGATTTGGCTCCGGGTGTCAGGTGCTGCCCGTCTAGTCTCTACACCTTCCCGGCCATTTCGGCCGGGCTTGGCTCGGGATCGCCATTTCACAGGGTTCCCCGACTTTGAGCAGTTCTGCACCGCCGGTTTCCCGGCGGGCACTCAAGTTCTTTCGCTTAAGTCCGATGCGTCTGCCGATTCCGCCACGCCCGCACGGTTTCAAGGTAACACGAAAGAGCGACTGACCCAGTCGGCCTTTTAAGTCCTTTGCGTCTGCCTGTTTCGCCATCCGGGCACAGTGAAGGTCTATGCCGTTCGAAATCTAGCACAACCTCAGATTTGACCAATTCTCACGCGACCGGCGACTTCTGCAGGTTCTCGAAATAAGTCACTGTTGCGCGCAACCCCTGCTCCAATTCTACCTTCGGCGCCCAACCCAAGACCTTTCTCGCCTTCGTAATAGCCGGCCGTCGCTGCTTCGGATCGTCCTGAGGCAAATCACGAAATTCAATTCCCGAACGCGTCCCCGTCAACCGCTGAATCCTTTGCGCAAAATCCAAAATCGTCAGCTCCTGCGGATTCCCCAGGTTCACCGGGTAGCGCTCGTCCGACATCAGCAACCGGTACAGCCCATCCACCAGATCGCTCACATAACAAAAACTGCGCGTCTGCGATCCGTCTCCAAACACCGTCAGCGGCAATCCGCGCAATGCCTGGTCCAGAAACGCCGGCACCACCCGTCCATCATTCAGTTTCATGCGCGGCCCATACGTATTGAATATGCGCGCAATCGTCGTGCGCACCCCGTATGTCCGGTGGTACGCCATCGTCAGCGCCTCTCCATACCGCTTGCTCTCGTCGTAGCACGAGCGCGGCCCCACCGGATTCACGTTTCCCCAATAAGTCTCCACCTGTGGATGCACCGCCGGATCGCCATAACACTCCGACGTCGACGTGAACAAAAACCGCGCGCCCTTCTCCTTTGCCAATTCCAGCATCCGGCGCGTGCCCAACGACCCCACATCCAATGTCTCGATCGGATGGTCCATGTAATCCTTCGGACTAGCCAGCGACGCCGCGTTGATTACCGCGTCCACTTCGCCACCGACCGCGCACGGCTCCGTGATGTCTTGCTCGCGGAATTCGAATCGGCTCTCGCCCTTCAGGTGCGCGAGATTGCGGGCGGCTCCAGTAATAAAATTGTCGAGGGCCACCAACGTGTGCCCATCGCCCAACAACCGGTCGCACAGGTGTGAGCCAATAAACCCGGCCGCGCCGGAAATCACTATCCTCAAAATTCCTCCAAGCTCTCAATTGTAGCGGCCCACGCGGCGTCGCGTGCTACATTCGAGTGTGCCGCTATGACCGACGCTTCGTGGCTCGCGCGCACCCTCGTCATCGCTGTTTTCGCTGCATCGATCACGATCTTCTGGGTTCGCCTGCGCAAGGTTCTCGGCATCGTTCAGGCATCCAAACCCACTTCCGATTTCCAACTCGCGCCGCTCGGCCCGCGCGTTCGTCGCTTCCTCTCCGAAGTCATGGGCCAATCCAAGGTCGTCGAGCAGCGCCTGCTCCCCGGACTCGCACATGCCTTCGTGTTTTGGGGCTTCTGCGCCTTCGCCCTCATCACCATCAATCACGTCGCCGCAGCATTCGGGCTGCGCTTCATGTCGCCCAATCGGGGATTCGGCGAATACTACTTCGGCTTCGTTTCCATCTGGGCCGCGCTCGTCGCCGTTTCCATCGCCGGTCTCTTCATCCGCCGCTTCTTCGCGCGGCCGCGCTGGCTCGGCGATATCTCCCCCGAGTCCGGCGTGATCGCCGGCCTCATCTTCTTCCTCATGGTTACCTTCTTCGCCGGTCTTTACTTCGAAGACAACACTCGCGCCGGCGTCGTTACATGGTGGCTGCACACGCTCACTCTGGCCGCCTTTCTGCCGCTGATTCCGCACACCAAGCACCTCCATCTGGCGCTCAGCCCCGTCACCGTTTTTCTTAAACGGGAAGGCTTCAGCCGCATCCCGCCGCTCGTCGGCGATGAAGATTTCGGCCTCGATACCGGCAAAGACGTCACTCGCATCGACGCCCTGCAGGCCTTCACCTGCGTGGAGTGCGGCCGCTGCACCGAACATTGCCCCGCCTACAACACCGGCAAGGTTCTCAACCCTAAAGAAATCGTTCTCGGTCTCCGCAACTATTTAAAGGAGTACGGCGCCAATTCGGAGCAGCCCCTCCTAGGCAAGCACATTTCCGAAGAGGCCGCATTCGAATGCACCTCTTGCGGCGCCTGCGAGTTTCAGTGCCCCGTCGGCATCCAGCACCTGCCCATCATCATTGGCCTGCGGCGCGGAGCCGTCAATACCGGCAAGTGGGAAGATGAATACGGCGCCAAGCTTTTCCTCAACCTGGAACGGAACGGCAACTCCCTCGGCTTCGCCTCCAGCGAGCGTCAGAAATTCGTCGAGAAGAACGAACTCCCCATCTACGACGGCTCGCAGGAATACTGTCTCTGGCTCGGGTGCATGGGCGCCAACGATCCGCAAGGCCGCGAAATCGTCCTCGCCCTCGCGCGCGTCCTGCGCCACGCCGGCGTCACCTTCGGCGTCTTACGGAAAGAAAAGTGCACCGGCGATCCTGCCCGCCGCCTAGGCAACGACCTCGCGGTCTCCCAAGTCGCCGAACAGAATATCGAGACTCTACGCTCCTCCAAAGTCGGCAAAATGGTCTCCATCTGCCCGCACTGCGTTCGCACCATCGGGACAGATTGGCGTGAATACGGCGGCACGTTCGAAATCGAGCACCACAGCGAACTGCTCGCTCGCATTCAGGAGAAGTTGCCCACGCGCGACGCCGGCCGCGAAAAGACGGTTTTCCACGACCCCTGTTATCTGGGTCGCTATCGCAACATCTACGAGGAGCCCCGCGAAGTAGCCGGCCGCACCACCGACGTCATCGACCCGCCGCGCGCCCGCGAGCGCTCCTTCTGCTGCGGCGCAGGCGGCGGCCAAATGTTCCTCGGCGAAGAGAAGGGCAAGCGCATCAATATCGAGCGAGCAGAAGAGCTCGTAGGGACCGGCGCGCAAGTCATCGGCACCGCCTGCCCGTTTTGTCAAACGATGTTCCGCGACGCCGTCGGAGCCATCGCCAACAACATTGGCATCACCCCGCCAAAACTCCTGGACATCGCGCAAATCGCCGCCGCTTCGCTGCCGCCGGCGCAGACCCCGGCGGTCACGCCGGTTCCCGCACAGCCTACCGCCTGAACCAGCCGCTAAACCCGGTCACAAACGGATCGTAGAAACGAATCGCAAAATTCGACAGACGCCCACTTGATGTTGTACGCTGTTGAAGGCGCAATTTTTGCAGTCGCGCCGCTTCCGTTTCAGCAACCCCACCCGGGCGCGTAGCTCAACTGGCAGAGCAACTGACTCTTAATCAGTAGGTTGTAGGTTCGATTCCTACCGCGCTCACCAATAAAATCAATTATGAGGGCCATTGCAGAGACAGACCACTTTCGGCCCTCATCGAGGTGCTGATGGGGCTCGGCCCTGTCTTCGGTCTGTATGGGGTGATGCGCAATGCAGTCCAAAGAAGAATCCAAAGATCGAGGCGGTCTTACCCAAACCGAGTGGCAGCGAGTTGAGCGCAATCTGCTCGAAAGACTGCGAGGTACCTGTATCGCGCCAACCGATCCGCCACGTCGTGTGTACCACTACACCACCGTCGAAGGACTCTTCAGCATTCTGAAGACGCGCACGCTTTGGGCAACCGATGTTTCGTACGTGAACGACACGTCTGAGTACGTTTACGCTGACAAAGTTCTCCGCAACGTACTTCTAAAACATAAGCAAACCGAGGGATTCGCTAAAAGGTCTTCGCCATTCGAACA
>DATAUH010000228.1:0-8259 GCA_036268375.1 Bryobacteraceae bacterium
TTGTCGTCAGCGTAGAGCTTCATGCCGCTACCTTCGAAGAACGGCGTCTCGGCAGGCAGCGAGCCCTTTTGTTCGTACTCGGTCGTGAGCTTCTTCGTTTCGATCTTGCTGGCTTCCACATCGGGCTGGTTGAACGCGTCGATCCCGATGATCGATCCCGCAACCGCCGTTGCGATTTCCCAGCGGAAAAATTCCTGGCCGAGATTGTAGATGTTGGGAAGCTCGATGCGCACGACAGGCTGGCCGGCCTTTTCGAGCGCGGCGACCGCGGCATCCTGCGCCTTGTTCGGCTTGGTCTTCAAACGGAGATACGCGAACACGCGATCGTTGCCGTAAACCCCTGGCTTGCCGAGCGCTTCGCGATCAACCGGAACGATGCCTTTGCCGATCTTCCCGGTCGATTCGGCGAGAAGCTGTTCGAGCCAAGCGCCGAGATCGTGAATACCCGGAGACGCGATGATCGTGACCTTGTCGCGGCCGTGAACCGCCGCCGTGCCAAGAATCGCTCCCAGAATCACGCCAGGATTCTTGTCGGCCGCAGCGCTCGATCCGCAAGCCCTCACCATCTCGTGTGTGTTCTTCAAAAATTTCGGTATGTCGATGCCCATCACCGCGCCGGGCACCATGCCAAAATCCGAAAGCGCCGAGTAGCGTCCGCCGATGCTGGGCAAGCCAAAGAAAATCCTGCGGAAGTGATCGCCTTCCGCCACGCCCTGCATCTTTGAGCCGGGATCGGTGATGGCGATGAAGCGATTGCCGACTTCCTTGTCGCCAACCTTCTTGCGAACCTGCTCGAAGAAATACTGTTTATAGATGTTGGGCTCGAGCGTGCTGCCCGACTTGCTGGAAACGATGCAGAGCGTGCTCTTCAGATCGAGCTTCGCCTGAATCGCCTTGATCTGTGCGGGATCGGTGGAATCGAGAACGTGCAGCTCGGGAAAGCCCTTGATCTTGCCGAACGTAAGCCGCAGCACCTCAGGGCACAGGCTCGATCCGCCCATGCCAAGCAGCAGCGCATGCTTGAACTTCGCCTTCTTGATGTCGGCGGCGATGTCCTTTAGCTTCGCGACTTCGCCCAGCTGGTCATCGACAATCCTGAGCCATCCGAGCCACTTGCTTTCGTCATCGTTCGTCCAGAGGGAAGCGTCCTGCTCCCAGAGGCGCGAGACCTTGTTGTTCTTTTTCCAGTCGTCGATCGACGCCTGGACGGGGCCAGAGAGTTGAGCTGGGAGTTTGTAACTCTGGCGATTTAGGCTCACGCTTGCACTCCTGCGGTTTTACCGGTGCCTTCCAGCAGTTTGTCGAAGGCTTCGGCGAAGAGCTTCACGCCGTCGACAACAAGCTTTTCGGTGACTTCCTTCATCGAGATGCCGGCCTTTTCGAGATCCGACATCGTCTTCGCGGCGGCATCGACATTTTCGGTCAAGCTGTTGCGCAGCTTGCCGTGATCGCGGAAGGCATCGAACGTCGCCGGGGGAATCGTGTCGACCGTGTCGGCGCCGATCAGTTCCTCGACGTACAGCACGTCGCGGTACTTCTTATTCTTTGTGCTAGTGCTGGCCCAGAGAAGGCGCTGCGTTTGCGCGCCCTTGGCCGCGAGCGCCTTCCAGCGCGCGCCGCCAAAAAGTTCCTGATACTTCTTGTAGGTGAGTTTGGCGTTGGCGATGGCCACTTTGCCTTCGACCGATTCGAGCAGCGCCTTCTTGCCGGCGTCTTTCTCGGTCTTGAGCTGCTCTTCGATCTTGCCGTCGATCAGCGTGTCGATGCGGCTGACGAAGAAGCTCGCCACACTGGCGATCTTGCTGATGTCTTCGCCTTTCTTTGCGCGGGCTTCGAGCGCCGCAGTGAACGCTTCCGCAACTTGCTCATAGGCTGACTGTGCGAAGAGCAGCGTGATATTGATATTGATGCCGTCTTCGAGAAGCTGGCGAATGGCCGGGATGCCTTCCGGCGTCGCGGGAACCTTGATCATCACGTTCTCGCGGTTGACCGACTTCCACAGGCGGCGTGCTTCCTCGATCGTGCCCTGCGTGTTATTCGCCAGCAGCGGCGAAACTTCCAGGCTTACATAGCCGTCGCGAACTTTCGTCGCGGCATACACTCCCTTGAAGATGTCGGCCGCGTCCTGCACGTCGCGAATCGCGATCTTTTCGTAGATGCCCTTTGCGTCGAGCTTTTTGGCATCCGGCGAATCGGTAATATCCGAATAATAAGTGCCGCCGGTGATCGCCTTTTCGAAAATGGTCGGGTTCGACGTCATACCGCGCAGGCCGTCGTTGTCGATCATTTTCTTCAGGCCGCCGCTGGTCAGCAGATCGCGCCGGATGTAATCCATCCACGGCGATTGGCCGTATTCGTTCAAAGCCTTCAGGGGGTTGGTTCCAGTCGCTCCAGGATTCGGGAGCGTGCTCGTTGTGGTCATGCTAATTCTCCTTTTCCGTCGAAACTCAAATTGCTCGAAACTCTCATCTTCTTATCAGAAGTCCTTATATAAAGATTGTACGCCTCTGCGCGGCGTCGCGATGTCCGCACAAGCTCAACTCCAACCTGATGAATCGAAACTACTTACCGGCTACCTGCTTGGCCGTCGCGATCACGTTCTCCACCGTGAAGCCGAACTTCTTCATCACATCCTTAATGGGAGCCGATGCGCCAAAGCTGTGCATCCCGATCATCTTGCCCTTCGGCCCGACGTAACGGTCCCAGCCGAATGTCGCCGCCATCTCGACCGAAACGCGCGCCGTGATCGCCGCAGGCAGAACGCTTTCCTTGTACGCCGCGTCCTGCTTCTCGAACAAATCCCACGAAGGCATGCTCACCACCCGCGCCTTAATTCCCTCGGCGCCAAGCTTTTCGGCCGCCTCTGCGATCAGCTGTACTTCGCTCCCGCTCGCCATCAATATAACGTCCGGCTTCCCGCCTTCCGCGTCCAGCAAGACATAAGCGCCCTTCGCCGTTCCGGATGCCGGAGCGAATTTCGTGCGGTCGAACGTTCGCAGTGGTTGCCGCGTCAGCACCAGAATCGATGGCGTAAACCGCGACTGAATCATGAGCTTGTACGACTCGACCACTTCGTTCGCATCGCCCGGCCGCAACACCATCATGTTCGGCATCGCGCGCAAACCGGCAAGCTGCTCGATCGGCTGGTGCGTCGGCCCATCTTCGCCGAGCCCGATCGAATCGTGCGTGAAGATGAACATCGAGGGCGTCTCTTCCAACGCCGCGATGCGCATCGCCGGCTTCATGTAATCGCTGAAATTGAAAAATGTTGCGCTGAATGCCCGCAGCCGCGACACGCTCAGCCCGTTGACCGCCGCGCCCATCGCGTGTTCGCGCACGCCGAAGTGCAGGTTGCGCCCTTTGTATGCGTCCTCGGGGAAGAATTCTCCCGCGCCTTCGAACGTCAAATTCGTCTTGTTCGAATGCGCCAGATCCGCCGACCCGCCGATCAACCACGGAATATTCTTCGCCAGCGCGTTCAACACCTTGCCCGAAGAATCGCGTGTCGCCACGCCTTTGGCGTCAGCAGGGAAGTTCGGCAAATCCTTGTCCCAGCCCTTTGGCAACTCCCACTTCTCCATCGTCTGAATCTGCTGATCGAGCTCCGGATACTTCGCCTTGTACTCCGCGTACTTCTTCGACCATGCCGCGTGGTTCTCGCCGCCGCGCTTCCCGATTCCATTCTTGAACCGGTCGTAAACGCCATCCGGCACGAGGAACTGCGCATCCTCCGGCCAGCCATAAAATTTCTTCGTCAGCTTCACTTCCTCGACGCCCAGCGGCTCGCCGTGCGAATCCGAGGAATCATGCTTGTTCGGTGATCCGTATCCGATGTGGCTATCCACCACAATCAGCGTCGGCCGGTCGTTCGTCTTCAAAAACGTCTCATACGCATTCCCAAGCATCTTCAGATCGTTCGCATCCGCCACGCGCGTGACGTTCCACTTGAGCCCGACAAACTTCGTCATCACATCTTCATCGAACGACCACTTCGCCGGCCCATCCAGCGTCACGCTGTTGTGATCGTAGATCCAGCAAAGGTTCGAAAGCTTTAAATGTCCCGCCAGCGACGCCGCCTCGCAGCCGACGCCCTCCATCATGTCGCCGTCGCCGCACATCGCGAACACGTTGAAATCGAAAATATCAAACCCCGGCCGGTTGTAGTTCGCGCCCAGCCACTTGCTCGCGATCGCGATGCCCACGCTGTTGGCCACGCCCTGCCCCAGCGGCCCCGTCGTCGTCTCCACGCCCGTCGTCATGTGCGACTCCGGATGTCCCGGCGTCACGCTGTCCAGCTGGCGGAACGACTTGAGATCCTCCAAAGAAACCGCCGGCTTATCGGTGATCTTCGAATCGCCATCCGCGCGCTTCACTCCCGTCAGGTGCAGCATCGAGTACAGCAACATCGACGCGTGGCCGTTCGAAAGCACAAACCGATCGCGATTCAACCACAGCGGATCGGCCGGGTCATACCGCAAATAGTTTTGCCACAGCGCATACACCACCGGCGCCAGCCCCATCGGCGCGCCCGGATGGCCCGAATTCGCTTTCTGCACTCCATCGATCGCCAGCGTTCGAATCGTATCGATGCTCAGCAGGTCAATATCCGACTGCAGTTCCGGTGAAAGCTTCAACTGGCTCGTGCTCACGATGACTCCTGCGGGATTTTCGCGCCCGCTGCGTTCTCTAAGTTTGGATGCACCGTATTTCGCGGTGGATGACGGAAATTTCGATTGCGAAAACTATTTCCAAAAAATTTTCTTCACTAACTCCGCTGCCAACTTCTCTGCTCTCTCGATTGGGGATTCGGAGTTCCCGCGCTGCCTCCGAGCGGTGCCTCCCCGTGGGAATTATCGGCCGGCCTCGCAATCCTGTGAGGGGACAAGGTCCACCCGGAAGGGGAGGGCGTACAAGCTATCGCGCCATCTGGCGTTCTGTCAATTCTGTTGCGGCAAATTCACACTTTGCCGGGGCTGAGCCCCTCAATGAACGCCGCCAAGCACCGCCTCACCAGTTTGGATGTGAATTTCCCAACCTTCGATACCAAAATTCCAAAATCTGTGATCCCGCGCGCAGCGAAGGATTTCAGCAATAAACCCGACTACCACCGTTCCGGTATGCAGTCGCAGCCACACTACGCGCTATCATCTCGTCGCACGCGACCCGGCAAATTTTGCCGTGCGTTCCCCTTGCAACCCTGTACAATCTCCGCCGGCAATGCCCCTCAACTCTACGTTGGTCAAAAGCACCGGCGTCGCCGCGCTCGGTGGCCTCCTCTTCGGATTCGACACCGCCGTCATCTCCGGCACCACCCGCTCTCTTACCGAGGTCTACCACCTCACGCCATATCTTCTCGGCGTCACCGTCTTCAGTGCCATCCTCGGCACCATCTTCGGCTCCATGTTCGCCGGCATCCCCGGCGAAAAATACGGCCGCCGAGACAGCCTGCGCGTCCTCGCCATTCTTTATCTCGTCTCCGCCCTCGGCTGCGCCCTCGCCTGGAACTGGGACGCGCTCGTCCTCTTCCGCTTCATCGGCGGGCTCGGCATCGGCGGCTCCTCCGTCCTGGGCCCAACCTACATCGCCGAACTCGCCCCCGCTAAATTTCGCGGCCGCCTCGTCGGCCTCTTCCAGTTCAACGTCGTCCTCGGCATCCTCCTCGCCTATTTCTCCAACTATCTCGTCGGCCTCTTCAATTTCGGCGCCGATGAATGGCGCTGGAAGTTCGCCGTCCCCGCGGCACCCGCCCTCTTGTTCTTCCTATTGCTCTTCATCATCCCGCGCAGCCCCCGATGGCTCGCGAAGCAAAGACGCGTCGACGAAGCCCGCGACGTCCTCCGCCAAATCGGCGAGCCCGACTACGAGCACGAACTCCAGGAAATCGTCCACTCCATCGACACCGAGACCGCCGGCAGCGACGCGCTCTTCTCCTGGAAATATCGCTTCCCGATTTTTCTCGCCGTCACCATCGGCATGTTCAACCAGCTCAGCGGCATCAACGCCATCCTCTATTACATCAACGACATTTTCGCCGCCGCCGGCTTCAGCAAAGTGTCGGGCGATCTCCAATCCGTCGCCATCGGCGGCACCAACCTCTTCTTCACGATGCTCGCCATGTCCGTCATCGACAAAATCGGCCGCAAGACGCTTTTACTGATCGGCTCCGTCGGCACCGCCATCTGTCTCGCCGGCGTCGCCTACATCTTCTTCACGCATCAGCACCAAAGCATGCTCGTCTGGTTGCTTGTGGGCTTCATCGCCTTCTTCGCCTTTTCCCAGGGCGCCGTTATCTGGGTCTACATCGGCGAAGTCTTCCCCAACCAGGTCCGCGCCAAAGGCCAAAGCCTCGGCAGCTTCTCCCACTGGTTCATGAACGGCGCCATCTCGCTCGTCTTCCCGGTGATCGCCCATTCCAGCGGCGCCTACCCATTCGTCTTTTTCTCAGCGATGATGGTTGTGCAGCTCATCGTCGTCGGCGCCTTCTACCCTGAAACAAAAGGCGTCTCGCTCGAAGAAATGCAGCATAAACTCGGAATCGCCTAGACCAGACAACGCCTCGCACTCCGGCCCATGTTCGCCAAGCAAGCAACCCAACAACGCCGCACAACGTCTTTGGAGTGCGGCGCCACCGCGCCGCCTTTGATGCGTAAGCGCTCGAACAAATCGTTTCTTCTACCGCTAGTCCTCGCGCTGGCAACCGTTCCTCTTCTCTCCGCCGCCCAGCAGCAGCGCAAAACGTCACAACCTTCGTCGCCGGCTTCCGCAGCTCAGAAAACTCCAACGGCGCCTTCCGCAGACGCCTCAAACACGCCCCCCGGCACCGAGGCCTGCGCCAAATGCCACTCCGCCATCGACGCCTCCTACTCCCAAACCGCCATGGCCCACGCCAGCGGTCCCGCCACCGACCAACTCACTCCCGCCGACTTTACCCACGCCGCCTCCGGCGTCCACTACCGCGTCTACGCCGAAAACAACGCAGCCATCCTCGCCTTCGATCGCCCCGACGATCCCACGATGCGCGGCACGCGCCGCCTCCAATATTTCGTCGGCTCCGGCCACCGCGGCCGCACCTATCTCTTCTCTCTCGATGGCTTTTTCTTCGAATCCCCAATCAACTGGTACGCCCAAAAAAAAGTCTGGGACACCGCTCCCGCCTTTCAGCAATCCCGCATCATGCCGATGAACCTCGCCGCATTCCCCGGCTGCCTCAATTGCCACACCAGCGCCTCGCGCGCGCCCATCGCCGGCACCGAAAATAAATACGATATGCCGCTCTTCGCTCACGATGGCATCACCTGCGAACGCTGCCACGGCGACAACGCGTCGCACATCGCCACCGGCAAAGGCGAAATCGTCAATCCCGCCAAGCTCACGCCCGCCCGTCGTGACGATGTCTGCATGCAATGCCATCTCGAAGGCAACGTCGCCATCGAGCAGCCCCACCAAAAACTCGCCGACTATCGTCCCGGCGCCGATCTCGGTGACAACGTTCACTACTACATCTACGTCGATCAGGAATCGCAGCAGATTCGCGCGCTCGGCCAGTCCGAAGCCCTCTGGCAAAGCGTCTGCAAACTCAAATCTGGCGACAAGTTGACCTGCACCACCTGCCACGATCCGCACTCGACGCCCGCGCCCGAGCAGCGCGTTGCCTTCTATCGCGCGAAATGTCTTACCTGCCACGGCGACGCATTCGCCGCAAAACATCACGCCGATCAGCCCGATTGCACCTCGTGCCACATGCCGCGCACCAACACCTCCAACGTCGCGCACACGCAAGCTACCGACCACCGCATCCTCAAATTGCCGATGATGCCGCTGCAATCCCTGCAAACTGGCGCCGCAGCGCAGCTCGTCCGCTTCCCGCCGCTGGCGCAATCGCCGGCAGCGTCGGGCGCGAACTCAACCGCCGACGCGAACGCCAACGAAAGCCCATCCACATCCGCTCCAACCAAATCGCAATCGAGCGCCGCGCAGTTAGACCTATCCGCTACCATGCCGTCCGCATCGCCAACAACCGCCGCCCCAGCCGGCGACGCCCGCGATCTCGCCCTTGCCTGGGAATCCATCGCCCAGGAGGGCCACTCGGCCGCCGCCATCGAAGCCGAGCGCTACCTCAATCTCGCCATCCTCGAGCATCCCGACGATCCCGTCCTGCTCGACAGTCTCGCCTTCATCGCCCAGCGCCGCGGCGACGTCGCCAAAGCCCGCGAGCTCTACGAACACGCTCTTCGCATCGACCCTCTCGTGATCGACGCC
>DATAUH010000229.1:0-4163 GCA_036268375.1 Bryobacteraceae bacterium
GCCAGTCCAGCCATGGCGGCGGCGCCGGGCTTACGGCGCGAGCCCGCGACAACCAGCACGTGGCCGTACTTGCCCTTGTTCGAGTCACGCGGACGCGGCGCGAAACAGGGCGCGATGCTTTCCGGCGTCACGAGAGCCAGCTGAATGCGCGAGTCCTGTTCATAGAGCGAGGGCGCCGATCCGATGGGAACGATTTCGAGTTCGCCCATCAGATTGCATGCTGGATGAATGGCATGGCAAACCTTGGGCGCCGTGAATGTGATCGTCGCGTCGGCGCGCACATACTCGCCCGGAGGCGTGCCGCTGTCACCCGAGAGCCCTGATGGAATATCAACGGCGACAACTTTCGCGAACGGGAAGCCGGAATTGATTTCGAGAATGGCATCGAGAGCGGGGCCACGGGCGGCTCCGCTCAGCCCTGTGCCGAGGACGGCGTCGACCACCAGTGTGGCCCCGCGCATTTCCGGGCCGAAGTCCTTGTACTCCTGGATGCCGGAGGCGCGCAGCATCGCGAGATTCTGCGCCGCGTCGCCGCTCAGTTCTTCCGGCGTGCACGTGAGCACAACCGAAAGATGGCGCGGATTGAACTGGATATGCAATTGGCGCGCGATGGCAAGTCCATCGCCGCCATTGTTGCCTTTGCCGCAGACGACCACGATGCGTTGAGTGCTGACGGGGGAAAGGCGCTGGGCGATATAGTCGACAACGCGGCTGGCTGCTGTCTCCATGAGAATGATGCCGGGGATGCCGGCTTCGATGGTGGCGCGATCGACCTCAGCCATTTCGCGCGGCGTGAGAACTTTTCGGGGCTGAGGTCCTGTTCCAGGCGCTGTCATGCCAGACCTCGCGCAATCACGACGGTCATGTCGTCCGGCAACTCCACGGCGGTGCTCCAGTGCGTAACTGCTTCCATGATGCGCGCGACGATTTCCTTCGGCTCGCTGTTCTGATAGCGCAGTGCGGCTTCGGAAAGGCGCTCGACTCCAAACTCCTCGCCGTAGGCGTTCTCGGGCTCGGTGATGCCGTCCGTATAGGCAACGAGCAGGTCGCCGGCGCGAATTTCGACAGTCTGCTCTTCGTAATGAATAACCGGGAATGCCCCAACGACCGTACCCGTGACCTCGAGCAATTGAGAGGCCCCGTTGCGAAGCAGCAATGGCTGCAGATGTCCCGCGTTCGTATATGTGAGGATGCGCGAATTCTCCTCATAAACACCGAAGAAGAAAGTCGCGTACTTCTCGGGCGCCGTGCTGGCATAGAGCTGCCTGTTCAGTTGAGCGACCATATTCGAAGTGGAAAGGTGCGCTGCGGCGTGACCGTTGCCCGCGGTAGCGGAGCGTGCGAGCCCCGCAGCGAGCTGCGTCCGCATGATGGATTGAATGGACGCCATGAGCAGCGCCGCGGAGATACCCTTGCCCGCGACGTCGCCGATCGCGAGCGCGAGATTGCCGTCGGGAAGACAGAGGTAATCGTAGTAGTCGCCCGAGACCATGCGTGCCGCCTGGCAAACGCCGACAAGCTCGATCGTCCGCATCGAAGGCGCGGTTCCCGGAAAGAGCTGATTCTGCACTTCGCCCGCGATCTCGACCTCCGATTGCAGGCGCTCCTTCTCCTTCGCGATGACGACCAGGTTTTCGATTTGCGCCGTCATGTTATTGAATGAAAGGCCCAGCTCCGCTAACTGGTCTTTGCCTTTCACGGGGATGCGCCACGAAAAGTCGCCCTTGGCGATACGCTGCGTGCCTTCGTAAAGGCCGTGGACGGCACCCGTCACGGTGCGCGTGAGCGAGATGCCGATGATCCATGAAGTGAGCTGCACCAGCACCAGCAGAACAAGCACGGCGAGAAAGGAAAAAGCCGCGACTTGCGCGGTATCGATCCCATTGCTGAAGACCGTGCGCAGGACGGCCGAAGGGCGCGTCGTAACCAGGAAGACCGTAGTTCGCGCGGATTGCGGGCTGTTCCAGTCTTCGA
This sequence comes from Bryobacteraceae bacterium, assembly GCA_036268375.1. GTDB lineage: Bacteria > Acidobacteriota > Terriglobia > Bryobacterales > Bryobacteraceae > PALSA-243. The sequence goes on from DATAUH010000229.1 coordinate 1,975, forward strand.
GGTGCAAATCGTTGGGCCAAAGGGTAGGGAAGTCGATGCGCTCCCAGCCGTTTTCCGGAGCGGGGACGGCTCCCGCGAAGGCACCCTCGGCGCCGATGCGGAGCATTCCGATGCCAGGGACAAGGTTTTTCAAAACGCCGGGATCGATGGGGGCGATCGTAGCGGCCGTAACGTTTCCTGTTTTCACGATCGCGGCGGAGTAGTAGGCGCCATTTTTGGAGAGGGTGCCGGTGTAGTCCTGCCAATCCGGCTGCGGGGATTCGAGCTTGCTGCCGGCCGGATAGTGAAATACCGGATTGCCGGTCACGACCACTTCCAGATTGGGCAGCCGCTGGGCAAGCAGACGCGCCATTTCCTGAGAGAGCGCGGGGCGGTCTGCCGCCTTCGCCTGGCTGAGAACGCGCGTTGGCGTCACGAGGGATTCCGCGCGCCGCTGCAATTCCGCGCTGACCAGATAAGCGGCGACTTGTCCCGTAACGATATAGGTGCCGAGACCAGTGAGGACAAGGATCAGGACAATCGGCACGACGCCGATGAAAACGTACGTGACGTACAGGCGATTGCGCAAACGCCAGATCGATTTCCGCACCAGGCGGAACGAAAGAATGACGCCGGTTACGGCAAGAGGCAGGAAGAGCAGCAGCGCCCAGCCGGTGGCGCCAACGCCCCATTCCAGCACGGCATAGAGCACCAGTTGGGCGAGGAAAAAGCGCGGCAGTGTGACCCATCGCCCGGCTGACATGGAATATCTTCAGGATAGGCCAGAGACAGGGCCGACCGCGACAATTCGGGGATCAATTTCGCATGCCGCCGCCCGCCATGATATTCTCCCGTGAAAGGAGTTCATCTCATGGAGCCAACGAAATCCAAACTGCCGCGAGAGGCGATCCAACTCTACAATCTTTATATTCACGGCGAGATCAGCCGCCGCGACTTTGCTAAAGGCGTCCAGCGATTCGCCATTGGCGGCTTGACCGCGGCGGTCGTGATCGACGCTTTGATGCCGAACTACGCGCTCGGCCAGCAGGTGGCGAAGAACGATGACCGCATCAAAGCGACCTACGAGACCGTACCCTCGCCCAACGGGAACGGAAGCATCAAAGGATATCTCGTTCGGCCCGTCAGCGCCGATACGCGATCCGAAAAGCAGGCGAAGCTTCCCGGTGTGATTGTGGTGCACGAGAATCGCGGGCTGAATCCGCATATCGAAGACGTCGCGCGGCGTTTTGCGCTCGCGAACTTCATGGCCTTTGCGCCCGATGGATTGACATCGCTCGGCGGCTACCCCGGCGACGACTACAAGGGCGGCCAGATGTTCAGCAAAGTCGACGGGAAGAAGATGACCGAAGACATGGTGGCATCCGCCCACTGGCTGAAAGAGCGCGCGGATTGTACAGGCAAGATCGCCGCGACCGGCTTCTGCTATGGCGGTGGTATTGCCAACACGCTGGCGGTTCGGCTGGGAGCGGACATTGCCGCGGTGGCGCCTTACTACGGCGCGGTTCCACAGCCCGCCGACATCGAAAAGATCAAGGCCGCGGTTCTGGTTCATCATGGCGCGCTCGACACCCGTCTGGCCTCCACATGGCCGGCATACGATAAAGCTCTCACCGCGGCGAACGTTCCGCACGAAGGTTTTATCTATCCGGATTGCGTGCACGGCTTCAACTGCGACGCGACGCCGGAGCGGTACAACAAAGCGGCGTCGGATCTGGCGTGGGAGCGGACGATCGGCTGGTTCAAAAAGTACGCGGCCGCTTGACCAGACCGGGCGGGCTGGTCTATCCAGGCTGGTCTGCCCAGGCTGGTCTGCCTCTCTACATCGGCAGGCCAGCGGGACTGCCACTCCCGCCCCACATGCGAGCAAATTAAAATCTTCGGGGGAATGAAGGCTATTGTTTGGGTTCGCCGGTCGCCGTGGCGGCGCGGGGATGCGCTTCGATATTGTGTTTCTCGACCGCCTCGCGCAGCGTGTGCCGGCGTGCCGTGATGGCGCTCAACTCAGCGATGATCCGGGATGTAGCTTCGGCATCCCGCGAATACTCGGCGACCCGTAACTGGCCCTGCACACGGAACCACTGCATCGTCGCCGCTTCGTACTCAGCAGACAGACGCTTGCAGGTTTCACATCCGGCGACGAAATTCATCCCCGCTCCTCCGCGTGCGACCCTTGTAACTCCGGGTCACTT
>DATAUH010000230.1:0-6266 GCA_036268375.1 Bryobacteraceae bacterium
CTGCGAGCTCGAGCTGCGCGTCGGTGGCGCCTATCGCTTTGAATGGCATGGTCCCGAAAGCGCAATCATGGGCGTCCAAGGCACGCTGCGCGAGGTCAACCCGCCCGTCAGCTTCTCCGCCACCGAGCGCTTCGATCGATCCTGGTACCCCGGCGAAGGCTTCGTCACTTATCACCTGGATGAAAGCGACGGCAAAACTACCCTCACGCTTAAGCTGCTTTACGAGTCCAAAGAAGCGCGCGACATCGTCCTCAAGTCGCCGATGGATAAGGGTGTCGCAAAGAACTTCGACGCCCTCGAACAGCTCTTCGCCGCTCAGTCCGCGGCACGCTAGCCCGCAACAAACATGCACACCGCCGCGGTCGCCATCACCCCGGCCGCCGCCCAGCCCAGCACCCGCAGCCACGGCGGATTCACGCGATCTCCCATCACCTTCGCGTCGCTCGTCAGCAGCACCACCAGCACAATCAGCGGCGGCGCCAAAATCCCGTTCGCCACCGCCGACCAGAACAGCATCTTCACCGCTGGAATCCCGGACCACACCAGCGCCAGCCCCACCACCATCGCCGCCGCCAGCACCGCATAAAACTTTGGCGCCAGCCGCGGCTGCCGGTCAAGCGACGCGTTCCAGGCCATCGCCTCCGAAATCGCATACGCGCTCGACCCCGCAAGCACCGGCACCCCCAGCATCCCCGTGCCCAGCAGCCCCAGCGTGAACAGCAAATACGCCGAGTTCCCCGCTAGCGGCCGCAGCGCCTCCGCCGCCTGTTTCGCCGTCTCGATATGCGTCACTCCGTGCGCATGCAGCGTCGACGCCGTCGTCAAAATGATGAAGTACATCACCACATTCGAAAACAGCATTCCGATCATGACGTCATTACGCGAGGCCCGCAGTTCTTCGTTCGTCGCGCCGCGCCGCTGCTGGACCGTCACGCGCCCGGCTGCACGCTCCTCTTCCACTTCCTGCGCCGTCTGCCAGAAAAACAGGTACGGCGAAATACTGGTACCTAAAATCCCCACCAGCACCGAAAGGTAATCGCTCGACCAATGTATATCCGGTACGAACGTCGCGCCCGCAACGGCGCGCCAGTCCGGGTGCGCCATAAACGCCGTAACCACGTACGCAAACAGCACCAGGGTCAGCCACTTGAAGGTCAGGGCGATTTGCTGATAGGTCGTGAAGAACAGCATCGCCACAATCGCCGCGCCGAAGACCACGGTCCATGTGATGGCATGTCCACCCAGCACCATGCGCGTGGCTTCGCCCATCCCGCCCAAATCCGCGCCGATGTTGACCGTGTTCGCCACCGTCAGCAGGAAGCACGCGCCCCACAGTACGAATCTCGAGTAGCGCCGCCGGATCACTGCCGCGAGGCCGCGCCCCGTCACCATTCCTAGCCGCGCACACATCATCTGCACGGCCACCATCAAGGGGAAACAGAACAGCGCGGTCCATAGCGGCCCATATCCGAACTGCGCGCCCGTCACCGAGTACGTCGCAATTCCCGAAGGGTCGTCGTCCGCCGCTCCGGTGATCAGCCCCGGGCCTAACTGCGAGAAGAACTTCTTCCGCTGAGCCACCGCCTCAGGATATCAGCCGTCCATCGCTGCGCAGCCGCAAAACTTGCCCGCGCCAGGTTACAGTCTGGCCAAAAAGTCCAGCTACCCACACTGCGAAGCCGAACAGGTCGCGCACCGGAATCAGCGGCAACATCGCCAGCGCCTTTGCGTCTCCCAACACGGCGCGCCCTACGCTCACGCCCGCGATCAGCCGCAACCCCAGCGCCAGCGCGCCCGCCCACCACTCGCCCACCGCCAATGCCAGCAGCGCCCACAACGTCGCGTGCGTCACGATGTACCCGTAATAGCCCGAAGGCCGCGACACTCGTATCGTGCGCGACCACCGGACCTGATGCTGCCACACCTGCGCCCATGTCTCCGCGCCCAGAGCCGTCTCGACAACCGGCGCCGCGAAGCAAATCCGATATCCTCGCTCGTTGATCCGCCGCCCCAACTGATAATCGTCCGCCAGGTAATCCTGAATAGCTTCAAACCCGCCGATTTCATCCAAGGTCGATTTCCGCAGCGCCATCGTCGAGCCCAGCGCAAACTCCGCCACCCCAAGCAGCCGCGCCACCAGCACGCTGGGCGCAAACTCCGTCGCAATCCCCAGCGCTTCCATCCGCGATGGGAACGAATCCGCCGACGCCCTGTACAAACAGGTCGTCAGACCAACCTTTGCATCGCTCAGCGGCCCGGCCACCGCGCGCAAATATCCCTCCGGCGCCTTGATGTCGCTGTCATTCACCAGCAGCACCCCGTGCCGCGCGCGCTTCGCTAAGGCTGCCATGACGCCAGCCTTGGCATTCGGCGCGTTGGTGCGGATCACGTGCAGCGAAATCGGGATCTGCGGATACTCTGCGCGCAGCCGCTCAATATCCGGGACCGCGTCATCGCTCTCGCTGCCCACGCCGAACAGAATCTCAAACTCGGGATAGTCCTGCTCCGCGTGGCTCCGCAGAGCTTCATACAGGTGTGGATCGCGCCCGTGGACGGGCTTCAGAATCGAAATCGGCGGCGTGTTCGTCGCCTTCTCCGCATCGCGCGCTCCCAGCCTCAGCCGAAGCACGCTCAGCAGACTCAAAAAATAGTAGGCGGCGGCCGCCAGCGCAGGAATCGCCAGCAGAATCACAATGAGACGAGCGCCACGCCACAAATCACCAGCGAAGCCCCTGCCCAGCGCAACGCCGTGACGCGCTCCTTCAGCACATATTTTGCCAGCACCGTTTCGAGCGCATACGTCACCGCCGTCACCGGCACCGCGAAACTCAAATCCGAAATCGTCAGCAGCGCCATGTACGCAAAGAACGACACCGCCATCGCCGCCACGGAGCCGATCACAAAACGGTTCCGCGCCAACATCCCGGCGGCCTTACCGAGGGCGCCTGGCCGGAAATCGCGAATTTCCCCGTGCCGGCGCATCCCCGCGGCCGACATCACCTCACCCACGGTCGTCGCCGCTACAATCACGCCGACGTAAACCCACTGCATCATCCCGCGATCTCCGCTTTCGGCTTCGAATCGGCAGCGTGCGCTTCGGTCTGCGGCGTGGTCCCCAAGCTCACCATCGCCACGCCGCCCATAATCAGAAGAATCCCGGCCCATCGCTTCGGCGTGATCTGTTCATTCAACAAAAACTTGCCCGAGAGCGCCACCAGCACGTAGCCAATCGATGTCACCGGCAGCACGTAACTCAAGTCCGCCCAGCTCAGCAGCGTCATGCGCGACATCAGCCACAAAATCAGCAGCGCAACGCCAAGTGCGGCCCACGGTTCAAACAGCGCGGTGATGTACGATAGCGGCGTCGGCAGATCCGCCGGCATGCCCCTTTTGAGAAAGTAGTTTCCGAAAACGTTCGAAAGCACTACCACTGCGGCGCAGATCCACGTCTTCGCCCGCAGACGCGCAGCCTCTTGCGTCATGCTCCGTTAGTCGCCGGAATGCGCCGCCACCGCGGGCTTTGCGGCCTTCTGTTCGGCCACGAATTTACGCCGCTTGGAACGTAGCGCCATATATTCCTTGGCTTCCTTCGTCAATCGGCGCCGTTCGTGCCCATTGAAGATCGCCTTGCGGACAATGCGCCAGACCACGCGCGGCCGGAAGAAATACTCGCCGTAGAAGCGCTCCACCCATTCCATCAACTCCGCGCGGTCGAGGCCCGGGTAAATCACCGTCGGCAGCTGGTGACCCGCCTCGTCCGTCATCGAATCGATCGTGATCAGGTTGTTCTTCTTGGCGTAGTCGTAGAACTCCGTCCCCGGGTAGGGATGCGCAATCGAAACCTGAATCGTCTCCGTATCGAGGCGCTTCGCATAGTCGATCGTCTTGCGTATGCTGTCGCGCGTCTCGCCCGGCAGGCCCACAATGAAGTCGCCATGGATCAAAAGGCCCAGCTTCTTGCAGTTCTCGGTGAACCGCAGGGCCATGTCGATCGTCGCGCCCTTCTTGATGTTTTTCAAGATCTGCGGGTCGCCCGATTCATACCCCACAATCAGCAGCCGGCATCCCGCTTCCTTCATCGCCTTTAGCGTGTCGTAGTCGGTTGTCACGCGCGACGTGCAGCTCCACGTGAACTTCAGCGGCTTCAGCTTCTTGCACAGCTCAATCGTGCGCTCTTTGCGGTAGTTGAAGGTGTCATCGTCGAAGAAGATCTCCTTCACCTCGGGGAAATGCTCGAGCGCATACCGCACCTCGTTCGCCACGTCGTCATTGGAGCGCAGCCGCCAACGGTGGCCGGAATGCGTCTGGGGCCACAAGCAAAACGTGCACATTGCCGGGCACCCGCGCGACGTATACATCGAAATGAACGGGTTCAAAAGAAACGGGACGTTGTAGCGCGTCACGTCCAGGTCGCGCTTGTAGACTTTCGAAACCCAGGGCAGCGAATCCAGATCTTCAATCGCCGGCCCCTCCGGCGTGTGAACGATGCTTCCGTTCTTGCGGAAGCTCACACCGGGCAGTTCCTCGAGCGGCTTACCCTGCGCGTACCCCACGATTTGATGGTCGAATTCGCGCCGAACCAGGAAGTCAATGGCCTTTGTCGTAAGCAGCGTCTTTTCCGGCTCTACGGTCACCGGGGGCCCGACAAACGCCACTTTCAGTTTCGGATTGACGTCCTTCATCATCTCCGACATCTTCACGTCTACGTGGAAGCCCGGCGTCGACGTATAGAGCACCAGCAGCTCAAACTCTTTCGCCATCGCCACCGTCTGTTCAATCGAAATCTTGTGCGGCGGCGCATCCACCACCTTGCTGTCGGGCAGCATTCCGGCTGGGTAGCACAACCACACCGGATACCAGTAGGATTCGATTTCGCGCGAAGCCGGCCAGCGGGAACTCGCGCCGCCATCGAAGCCTTCAAACGAAGGCGGATTCAGAAAGAGTGTTCTCATGCAATCTCCAGGGCCGCTTTATTTTAACGGTTGTCGATGTCGGCGCTGCCGTCCCCATCGCCAAGCGCAAAGTTCGTGTAGTCCACCGTCAATTCGGCTGCGCCAAAGACGGTTTTTACCGTACTCTGCACCTGCACGGGCACCGGCATGCCGTCGCGTATATCGAAGGTCCGAACGAATGCAACCTTCTTCACGAAGATCGAAGGCCTCTTAATCAGCGCGCCTGCCTCGCGCACCGGCAGGAAGCTTGCGGCGTCGATCCAGATCTCGCCCTTGAACAACCCCTTGCGCTTGTGCTTCGGCGTCAGTTCAAACACGTGCACCGTGCGGCCACCGTCCGCTTTTTCGCCCTTGTACTGGAACTTGTAGTTCTCCGGAGTGACCGCCATCGTAGAGTTGTCATCCTGCTGGGCTTCGACCTCGGCCTCCAGATACCGCTTCACCACTTGGTTTCGCACCGCCGTGTCGCCTTCAAACGTGGCCATCACATAGCTGATGCCACCGATTGGATTGATCTTCCGCAGCGCGTGAAAACGGCCCTGCTTCTTCAGGCCTGGCAGAGATGCCTGAATGTCCATGTCCATCGAAGCGGCCTTCACCGGCGCCTGCTGCGTCGCCGAACAATAACTGGCGACAATCGCCGCCGGCGTCAGCTTCGTCGTCTCTTCCGAAGCCCACCCAGACAATCCCAAAACAGATACTGCCAAAGGTAATACGAAAACGTTGCGCCTCAAACCCAATCCTCAGTTTCCAAATGACTTACAGTTCTTAAGTTTAGCAGATACGGTACGGAAAATACCGCTTGAGAGGCCCACTTCAGGTGAATCACCGGTCCCACCCCCGCATCCTTTTCCGCTCGCGCCGCCCGCGGCGAACCCACGCCCGCCACTTTTCAATTGCAAGAAACACTCACCAATAAGATGCGGCAGAGTGTCAAAGAGTCGCTGTTGTGGGAACTTCTTGAGCGCTGCTTCTCCGCACCCGAACGCCAGCCGGCCAAAGTGAGCCGATTTCAACTCGTGGCTTTGGTCGTTTGTGGGTACGGATTCGGCAAGCGGGTCCAGACAGAAAAGCCCCGTCATTTTGGGCGGGGCTGCCAGTACAGCGAATCTTGTTCGGCGGGCTTATACGAAATTGGCGCCTTTGACTTTTGGCGCCTTCACCATGGTATTGACCGCCTTTGTTTGAGCCGTATGCATTTGCTTCGTGCTGTCGCTCAACCTCTTCTGAATAGCTAATCGTTCCAACTCCGATGTGAGGTGCAGGTACCACTGGGTAGCGCCTATGGCCTGGAGACTTTGGCGCGCCTTGCCC
>DATAUH010000231.1:0-17132 GCA_036268375.1 Bryobacteraceae bacterium
AGGTTTTTGGCCCACTGCATCGTTGGACTCTGAGACCGCAGTATACGGCGAAGTTGTCGGCCGCCTTCGAATGCTGTGATAGCTATGTCGGTAAAAACGCCCTCCGTCTAGCCTGCACTCGGTGTGATTTGTTCTCTTCACCGGCGGGCAAGTTTAAGCAAAGAGCAGCCAGCCTAGAGCCGTAGACAACGCCCTATCGAAATACGAACCATCGTCGCAGCGATCTGCTTTTGACTTTCTCCGAAAGCACGTGCCCCAGTGCTGTAATCCCTTTAAAATCGGCCGCCCTTCGCTCCTCCGGGTTTAATCTTAATGGGGAGCCTCTGAATGCCAGAAAAATCGTCGAAGTCGAATCGAACTGTGGTTGGCATCGGGGCTTCGGCGGGCGGACTCGCCGCTCTTAAGAAGTTCCTCGACCATGTGCCGGCCGATAGCGGTCTCAGCTTCGTAGTGGTGGTCCACCTTTCCCCGGAACATGAAAGCTATCTCGCAGAACTGCTCCAACGGCACGTCCCCTTTCCCGTCCAGCAGGTGATCGAGACCACCTCGATGGAACCCAATCGCATGTATGTCATCCCTCCGAATGCCAACATCAGCGCGATTGATACCCATCTGCGGCTTTCCAAACTCGAAGACCGGCGGCGGGAGCGCGCGCCTATCGATCATTTTCTTCGTACGCTCGCCAAAACATATGACGGAAACGCTGTCGCTGTCATCCTCAGCGGCACGGGAGCCGATGGGACGCTCGGCATCAGGGACGTCAAGGCGAACGGCGGCCTGGTGATCGTACAGGATCCGAATGAGGCAGAGTACGACGGCATGCCACAGAGCGCCATCGCCACCGGAACGGTCGACTATATCCTTCCTGTCGCCGAGATCCCCGATGTTATCCTGCGATACGATCGCACCGAACCTCGCATCGCGGTGCCCACCGACGGCCAGGACGTCCCCCAAAACGAGCAGGCGCTCCTGCAAAAGGTGTTCGCGCAACTCCGCGCGCGCACCGACCGCGATTTCAGCCGTTACAAACGTTCCACTGTGCTCCGACGGGTAGCCAAACGGATGCAGTTGAACTACCTTGAGGACCTTCCTAATTATCTCGATCGGCTTCGGGAACGGCCAGAAGAGGTGCGTGCGCTTGCCGATGATCTGCTGATTACCGTTACGCACTTCTTTCGCGACCCGGAAGTTTTCGAGAAGCTCGAAAAGACCGTTCTCCCACGCATTTTCGAGAGGAAAGGTCCGAAGCAGTCGATTCGGGCGTGGTCTGTCGGATGCGCCACCGGCGAGGAGGCGTACTCGCTGGCGATGCTGCTTGCGGAGCACGCCGTACGGCATGAGACGCCACCGCAGATCCAGGTGTTCGCTTCCGATCTCCACGCGCGTTCGCTCGAAAAAGCCCGGGAGGGGTTCTACCCAGGCGACATCGCTACGGATGTCGGCACGGAACGGCTGAGACGGTTTTTTGTGGAGGAAAACGGCGGATATCGCGTGCAAAAGGAGCTGCGAGAGATGGTGGTATTCGCGCCCCACAACATCCTGGCGGATCCTCCTTTTTCACGCATCGATCTGATCTCGTGTCGCAATCTCCTCATCTACCTGGAGCGCGACGTACAGCGTGATGTCATCGAGCTGTTTCACTATGCTCTGAATCCTGACGGCGCCCTGATCCTTGGGACGGCGGAATCCGTCGATGCAACTGACCTGTTTCGGGTGGAGGATAAGCGCTTGTGCTTCTACCACAAGCGGAACGTACCGGCGCGCGAGCCTCGCCTCCCGGTATTTCCTCTGATCCGTACCAATCTGCCTGGTGAGATACCTAATCCAACCGCGAACGGCGGACCCATTGGCTATGGAAAATTTCATCAGCAAATGCTCGAGGAATATGCTCCTCCCAGTATCCTGGTCAGCCCCGATAACCAACTTGCTCATCTCTCGGAGAATGCCGGAAGATACCTCATGCATCCCGGAGGGGAACCCACGGCTAGCGTATTGAAACTGGTGCGGCAGGAACTGCGAATCGAGCTTCAAGTGTCGCTCCAAACCGCCCGCGAACATAAGAAAGCCCTCGATTCCAAGCCAATTCCGGTCCAATTCAACGGGCACGCGCGGCCCGTGGTGTTGCATCTCCGGCCGGCATTGGAACCGGAGCGGGACGGGTTCGTTTTGGTTATTTTTGTAGAACGCGAGCCCTCTCACGAAGGCGAGGCGCCCGCGGCGGAAGATTCAACTTCGACCTCAGATACCGAACACACCCGCGACTTGGAACGCGAACTCCGTGTGGTTCGCCAGCGCTTGCAGGCCATTATCGAAGAACACGAGACCAGCCAGGAGGAAATGAAGGCGTCCAGTGAGGAGATGCAGTCTACCAATGAGGAACTGCGATCCACCATGGAGGAACTGGAGACCTCAAAGGAAGAACTGCAAAGCATCAACGAGGAACTCCAGACCGTCAATCAACAGAACCGGCACAAAGTCGAAGAACTCGGTCAGCTTTCGAGCGACCTGCAGAATCTTCTTTCCGCCACTGACATTGCGACGCTATTTTTGGACCGCGATCTGCGAATCCTTCGCTTCACGCCGAAACTCGGTGAACTCTTTAATGTGCGGTTCACCGACCGCGGGCGGCCAATCTCCGACTTGACGGACCGGCTCGGCTATTCGGGCCTCCGCCAGGACGCCGAGGCTGTGCTCAGCCGCCTGGCGCCGATTGAGCGCGAATTACAGGACGATGCCGGGCGGTGGTATCTCGTGCGAGTGCTGCCGTACCGCAGCACGGAAGAACGCATCGAGGGCATCGTAGTCACTTTTGTCGATATTGATACCAGGAAAAAAGCGGAAGAGAGGCTACGCGCGAACGAAGAACGGTTGCGCCGCATGGTGAACGTCGACGTAGTCGGCGTGCTCGTCTTTAGTGAATCCGGTGCGCTGATCGACAGCAACGACGCCTTCCTGAAGATGACAGGCTACACCAGAGAACAGATTAACTCGGGAAAACTGACGTGGCGCGAGATGACACCGCCGGAATACATGTCAATCAGCGAGCAGCAATGGCAGAACCTCGCCGCTACCGGGCGCATCGGGCCTTACGAGAAAGAATACATTCGTAGCGATGGCTCGCGCGCGTCGATGATGTTTGTGGGCGCCGGCCTTGGCAACGGTACGCTTGTCGAATACGCCATCGATGTTTCGGACCGCAAACGCGCCGAGGTCGAGGCGCGCGAAGCCAGCGCCTATGCCGAGAATGTCATCAGGACTCTTCACGAGCCTCTTCTCGTCCTCACTCCGGATTTACGGGTGACATCGGCGAATCCAGCTTTCTATCGTTTTTTCAAGGTGCAGACTGCCGAGACTCTGGGACGCCAGATCTACGATCTGGGGAACGGGCAGTGGAACATTCCAATGCTGCGGCGGCTCCTCGAAGAGACTCTCCCGCAAAACGGCGAAATCGAGGAGTTCGAGGTAGATCACACTTTCGACAATATAGGGCGCCGCGTCATGTTGCTCAATGCCCGCAAGGTGGACCACCGCGGACTCATTTTGTTGGGTCTGCGCGATATCACGGAGCGCAAACGGTTGGAAGAAAATCTGGCGGATCGCGTTCGGAAATCGACGCAGGCGCTCGACTCGACACAAGCAGAACTGCGGGAACTGTCCGGCCGCCTGATGGCCACACAGGAAGAGGAACGGCGGAGAATCGCCCGGGAACTGCACGATGATTTTGCTCAGCGCACGGCGGTGATGGACTTGGCGCTGGAACGGCTTGTTTCACACTTGCCGTCGCCCCAGGGCGTCGAAGCGCTCGCCGAATTGCGCGAGCAATTGGCGCAATTGTCAGCCGATCTGCGGCAGGTCTCGCACCGGCTGCATCCAAGCAGCATCGCGGACCTGGGATTACCGGCCGCATTGAATCAACTGGTCCAGGAATTTAACGATACTGGCGGCGAGGCCCATTTCCTCAGGAGCTCCAGGACCCCACATCTGACCGTCGATCAGGCGACGGTACTCTATCGCATCGCCCAGGAAGCTCTGCGCAATGCAATGAAGCATGCTCCCGGATCTCTCGTGCGCATCGCCTTGGCGATGGCGGATCAGCACGTGCGGCTTTATGTCGAAGATACCGGTCCGGGCTTCAATCTTGATGAAGTCCGCGATGGACGCGGCCTCGGGCTTGTGAGTATGCAGGAGCGCGCCCGGCTCTTGGGCGGCAATCTGGAGGTCTGGTCGAAAGCGGGCGTCGGAACACGGATCAGCGTCCGCCTCAAGACGATTCGCGGTTAAAGAACGCGCACGGGCTGCGTTATGGCTGCCTCTCACTGTCGCGCGATTCTGCAGGGACGGCCTGACCCGTATGGGAAAATGGATTTTACGTGATTGTTCTCGACGGGATTTACTATGCGCTCGCGCTCGCGGCGGCCGGGGGCTTGATTATGTGGGCCGCGGGTCCGTGGTTCGCTACGCCGCTTTGGATTTTGGCCGGGTTTTGCCTCTATTTTTTTCGTGATCCGGATCGCGCCATTCCGCCGGGCGATGTCGCCGTTTCTCCAGCCGACGGCAAAGTCGTCGCAGTGAAACCGGAAAGTCCAACGGTCAATCGCATCAGCATTTTTCTGAATATCTTCGATGTACACGTGAATCGCGCGCCCATCGCCGGGTCGATCGATAAGGTGCAGTATCAGGAAGGCAAGTTTCATGTCGCGAGCCGCGAGGTCTGCTCCGATCAGAACGAGCAGAACGTCGTCACCATGACCGGTAACGGAAGCACCGTGGTCTTCAAGCAGATCGCGGGTCTGATCGCGCGGCGCATTGTCTTTCGGAAAAAGCCAGGCGATCTGGTGGCAGCCGGCGAGCGCGTCGGATTGATCAAATTCGGTTCGCGCGTGGATGTTCTGCTTGGGCCGGAGTGGGAAATTGCCGTGCAGCCGGGCATGCGCGTATCGGCCGGCTCCAGTGTGATTGCGCGGCGTTCGCCGGAAAGCGGAAAGCCGGCATGAGCCTGAAAGACAAGTTGCTCGACCCGAACTCTTCGGAGCGCCGGCCGCGGCGCGCGGCCTATGCGCTGCCGACGCTGTTTACAGCCGGCAATATCTTCCTCGGATATATCTCGATCCTTCGTGCATTTCGCGGCGCGCTGCTCGCTTCCACTAACGTCGCAGGCGCTGAAGATCACTTTCGCGTGGCGGCGCAGGCCATTGGCGCGGCCGTCTTTCTGGATGGGCTCGACGGACGCATCGCGCGCATGACCAACACTACCAGCGATTTTGGCCGCGAGATGGATTCGCTCGCCGATGTGATCAGTTTCGGACTCGCGCCCGCTGTGTTGGCCTATGCCTGGGGATTGCAGTTCATCAAAGTCGCGGACCTGCGTATTCTTGGCGAAATGCACGATGCGGGATACTTCATCTCGTTCCTGTTTTTGCTCTGCGGCGCAGTGCGTTTGGCGCGGTTTAACGTGCAGAAAAATCCGATCCCGAAGAATCCCGGCCGGTCCGATCGCAAATATTTCGTGGGGCTGCCGATCCCGGCTGCCGCGGCGATGGTGGCGGCGATCGTCTTCGCATCGAATGGCGATCCGGTCACCTGGTGGCCGCTCTCCATAGCGTGGCTTGGGCTCTTGTTGCTGTTGGGATTTCTGATGGTGAGCACGTGGCGCTACTACAGCTTTAAGGGCATCAACCTTTCGAAACCTTATACCCCGTTGATCCTCATTTTGCTGGGCGCATTCATTTACGGGATGTGGAACTATTCGCGGCTGATGTTATTGGCGATGTCCACAGCATATGTCGCAAGCGGAATACTGATCCGCATCGGCGGCGCGATACGGCGTCGCGTCCGCCACGCACACCCCACGCCGACTCCACAGGGACAGGCCGGGTAAAAGAACATGTCCACACCACGATCTATCTATCAACCGCGCGTCGCGCTGGTCGGCAGCGATTCGCTGCTGGGCCGCGAGGTGCGCGACCTGGCTGCAAGCGCCGATCCATCTCTCCCTTTGCGGTTGATCGCGGAAGAGCAGGAGCAGGAAGGCTCGCTAACCCGCTTGGGCGATGAGCCCACGATTGTCGAAGCGCTGAGTGAAGACGCGCTCGCGGATGCGCGCGCAGTGATCCTGGCGGGAACCGCGGACTCGAGCCGTAAGGCGCTGGAACTGGCCGGTGAAGCGCCCGATTTTGCGATCATCGACCTGACGTATGCGGCTGAAGAGCGTAACGACGCGCGCCTGCGTGCGCCGATGCTGGAGCCTTACGCCGAGCCGGATCCGCCCGCTGTACACGTAATCGCCCACCCCGCGGCGATCGCGTTGGCGCTTTTTTTGCGGCGTTTGCACGCGCACGACGCCATCCGTCAATCGGTGATTCAAATCTTCGCGCCTGCGAGCGAACACGGCACGAAAGGCGTGATGGAACTGCAGCAGCAGACCGTCAATCTGCTCTCGTTCAAGCCGCTGCCGCAGGCGGTCTTCGACGTGCAAGCCGGATTCAGCATGTTGGCCAAGTATGGAAGCGAAGCTCCGGTGTCGCTCGAAGAAACCGAACTGCGCATCGAGCGTCACTTGGCCACTCTGTTGGCGCTCGAAGGTGAAGGCGAGGGCACGCCCATGCCGTCACTGCGGGTCACGCAGGCGCCGGTCTTTCACGGCTACAGCTTCTCGGCGTGGGTGGAGTTTGAAGGCAATCCCGGCACAGAGGCCATCGAAAATAGCTTGGCGTATGAAGCCGTGGAGGTGCTCTCGCAGGAGTTCGATCCGCCCAACAACGTGGGTCAGGCGGGGCAGAGCGGCCTTGCCGTAGGCGCGATTTCGCCGGACCGCAACAACGCCGAAGCGGTATGGTTTTGGCTCGCGGTTGACAATATTCGGCTGGCGGCGGAAAACGCGGTGATGGTGGCAAGGCAGGTGGTGTGAGGCTTGCGCTGGTGACCGCGCTGGCAGCGATGTCAGCAGGTTGCGGGTATCATGTCGGCGGCAATACGCAGTGGATGCCGAAGACGATTCACACGATCGCCATCCCCGCTTTCGGCAACGGCACGTTGCGCTACAAGCTGGCGCGCCTGCTGCCGGAGGACGTTACACGCGAGTTTCACACGCGCACGAAGTACGCGATCGTCGCCGATCCCAATCAGGCAGACGCCGTGTTGCACGGCTCGCTGACCAGCATGGCGGCGTACCCCATCATCGCGGACCCAAAGAGCGGACGCGCCACCGGCGTAGAGATCGTGGTGACGGTGCAGGTGTCGCTGACGGAGCGGGCTACGGGAAAGGTGCTTTTCAATCAGCCCCGCCTGGAGTTTCGCGAGCGCTATGAGATCGCCTCCGACCCGCAGACGTATTTTGACGAGAGCGGTACGGCGATAGAGCGCGTCGCCGTGGATGCCGCGCGCACCATTGTTTCGGCCATTTTGGAGAACTTCTAGATGACCGCGGCACAGTTGATCGCGCGGCTGAAGAAAGGTCCCCCGCCGCCGGCAATGCTGTTGCTGGGACCGGAGGCGTACGAGCGGCGACGCGTGAAGGAAGCTTTAGTGGGCGCGTTTCCCGAAGGCTCGATGTCGCAGCACGACCTGACGGAGATTTCGCTCGCAGAGGCGCTCGATGACGCGCGTTCGTTATCGCTTTTCGCATCCGAACGGCTCATCTGGATCGTGAATGCGGAAGCGGTCTTGCCGCGAGGCAGAGCGGCCGCGGCCGATGACGAAGATGGCGATGGGCCCGGCGGCGACTCGGCGCCGTTAGTCGAGTACATGAAAGATCCGACGCCCGGAGTGTCTTTGGTTTTTGAAGCCATTCGCTTCGATTTCGAAGGCGACGACAAGCGCAAACAGGACCGGGTGCGCAAATTCTATGCGGCCATTCCAGACGTGATCGAACTGCGGCGCTTCGCGAGCCATGAAGCGCGGCGTGAGGCCGAAGCGCTGGCGACGCGCGCCGGCTTTCACATCGCCGACGATGCGATGGATCTCTTGGTGGAGGCGTTGGCCTCCGACATTGCGCGGATCGCTGTCGAGATCGAAAAACTCGCGCTTTATGCGGGGAATCGCACCGTGACTGTCGACGATGTATCGGCGCTGGTTCCCGATGCGCGCGCGACTACGATATTTGCGCTCGTAAACGCGCTGGGCAAGCGTGACCGCGCGCGTGCGTTGGAAGCGCTCGATACGTTGACGCGCGAGGGCGAATATCTGCCGCTGGCGCTGGCGTTTCTTTCCACGCAATTTCGGCTGGCGCTGGCCGCGCGCGACGCCAATCTAAAAACGGGCGCCCAGATCCAATCGCACTTCACTCGTTTGGGCGTGCCGATGTGGGGCTCGCGCGCGGACCAGATCTCGCAGACCGCAGCGAAGTTCAGCAAGCCTCAGTTGGAACGCGCGCTAACGTTGATTTACGAAGCCGACCGCGGAATGCGCGATGCGTATCCGGATAATCGCATCGTGATGGAGCGCTTCATACTCGGTCTGGTGGCGTAGCGGCGCGCTACTTCTTGACGTACTTCTTTACGTCCTTTTCGCCCACTTCGGCGCCGTAAATCGCGCCTGACGCATCCGCCACAACGCCTTCGCCACCGCTGGTCGCAGTCGCGTCGGGGTTCGGGTCGGGGTTCGGAATGAAGGACGCCACGGCGCCGTCCTTCGCGCTGCCCACGCGTATGCCGCGCTTCCAGCCGGGATGGTTGCCATATCCCGTCTTTTCGCGCGACTCCGAATCGGAAACGTAGAGGACGTCGTTCTTATCGATGTAAAGGCCACTGGGGCGGCTGAACTGCGCCCACTGGTCGAGAAATTTCCCGTCCTGATCGAAGATCTGTATGCGGCTGTTGCCGCGGTCGGCGACAAAGAGGCGACCTTTGGAATCGAAGGCGAGCGCGTGCGGAGCGTCGAACTCGCCCGGGCCTGCGCCTTTCTTGCCCCAAGTCTTGATGAATTTGCCCTCCTTAGTGAACTTCACGATGCGCGCATTGGAATTGCCGCCGTGCCCATCGGCGACGAAGATATCGCCGTTAGCGCCAATCGCGACGGCAGACGGCATGTTGAATGTGTCGGGTCCATCGCCCGCTTCGCCGGCCTTGCCGAGGGTCATGAGCACTTTGCCATCGGGGCTGAATTTGAAAACCTGGTGCCCTTTGCCGTTGCGGCCCTGTCCATCGCTCACCCAGATGTTGCCATCGCGATCGATGGTGAGGCCGTGCGGAAAGATGAACATGCCCGCGCCGAAACTAGACAGCAGCTTGCCGGAAGAATCGAACTTCATGACGGGCGCGAGCGGGCTGCCGGCGCAGCTATTGGCGCCGCAGCGGTCGGCCACCCAGATGTTGCCGTTGCGGTCGATATCGATGGCGCTGGTAGAGCCCATGGGCCGGTCAGTGGGCAGTTTGAGGAAGCTTTCGATGGTGCGATAAGGATTGGGCTGAGAGTTCGGCGCGGGTTGCGCGGATGCGCACAGAGAGGCCGCGAACACGGCGGCGAGTAAGCGTGAAGTCATCATGTCTCGTTTCCTGCGTGGCGACTTCCGATGATATATCAGGCTGCGCACTGGCGTCGGAACATCCCGCTTGCGTTTCCTACTATTGCATAGTAGGATTAGCCAGACAGTAGTAGAAAGGATTCCGCGGCGGATGCGCAGACCGAAACTGACGAAGTTGGAATTGCAGATCCTGGAGGCGCTGTGGACGCACGGAAAGGCCTCCATTCGCGAGATTCAGGAGTCATTTCCGGAGCCGCGGCCCGCGTACACGACTATTCAGACGACGGTGTACCGCATGGAGACGAAAAACGCGGTGCGTCGCGTGCGAAAGATCAGCAATGCGCACATTTTCGAGCCGATGATTGCGCGCGACGTGGCGCGGCACAGGCTATTGGACGAAATTCTGAGTTTTTTCGGGGGCCGGGCGCAGCCGATGATGGCCCAACTGGCGGAGGCCGGGAAATTAACGATGGAGGACGTCCGCGAACTGGAGCGTACGATCCAGAATTTGGAACGCCAGCAGAAACCCGGAAAGAAGGGGTCGAAATGAAGCGCAGGTCGCTCTTCGCCTCATGAGACCAACGGTACTGAGCCATGCTGCCGAACGTTTTCAATCATCTCTGGCAATCCACGGCCTTCGCGCTTGCAGCGTGGTTGCTGGCCGTCGCGTTCCGCCGCAATCGCGCGCGCGTGCGTTTCGCCATCTGGCTCGGAGCGTCGGCGAAGTTTCTCGTGCCGTTCTCGGTGCTGATCGGTGTCGGCGGACACCTGGCGGATTCGCGTGTTTCCGCGCGGCCCGTCGCGCCGTCCCAGCTTTCGCTGGCCGCGATCGAGATCAGCCAACCATTTGTGCAATCGGCGCCGGTCGAGGCTACCTCCAAAGGCCAGCGCGCTTCGGGCGATTGGATGGCGCTGGCCGTCTTCGTCCTCTGGGCTTCCGGCGCGGCGATCATCGCGGTAAAGCGCCTGCGCGAGTGGATCGCGGTGCGCGCCGCCGTAGGCGCCAGCCGCTTAATCGCGTCTCGAGAAGGCGTTGAGATTCGCGCGTCGCCTCACATGCGCGAGCCCGGCGTCGTGGGGTTCCTGCGCCCGGTGCTGCTGCTACCGGCCGGCATCGAAACCCGCCTGACGCCAGCGCAGCTAGAGAGTGTGCTTGCGCATGAACTGTGCCATGTTCGCCGGCGCGACAATCTGAGCGCGTTGCTCCACATGTTCGTAGAAGACGCGTTCTGGTTTCATCCACTGGTCTGGTGGATCGGCGCGCGCCTCGTAGCCGAACGCGAGCGTGCGTGCGATGAGGGTGTGCTCTGCGCCGGCAACGATCCGCGCGTCTATGCCAGCGCCATCGTAAGTGTGTGCCGCGCGTACACGGAGACCCCGCTCGCATGCGTCGCCGGCGTAACCGGCAGGGATTTGAAAACAAGAATCGAGGCGATCATGCACAATCGAATCGGAAAGAGATTGAGTCGCGGCCGCCAGCTGCTGCTTGCGGTGACGGGCTTGGCCGCCGTGGCTGCGCCAATCGTACTGGGCGTGATCGGCGTTAGCGAGGCGCCTTCGTTAATGGCAGCCGTGCAGGTCCCGGCCCCGCCTTTGCAGCAGCCAATCCCGCGGTTCGACGTCGCCGTCATCAAACCCTGCAAGCCCGGTCAAACCGCGCGCGTTCCCTCCGCCGGCCGAGGCGGAGAAGGGGGGCCGCGCCAGTCCAACCGTCTGGTGCTCAATTGCGAGACGCCGCTCGCGATGGTTCGCGAGGCGTATCTCTACTTTGCCAACGGCGTTATCCACCCACCGCTCAACCTGCCGCCGATCGAGGGCGCGCCTGCCTGGGCTGACGCCGAGCACTATCACCTGGAAGCGGAGATCGATTCATCCGAAGCTCCCATGCCGAATTCCTACATGAAGCAGGGGCCGATGCTGCAGACGCTGCTCGAGCAGCGGTTCCAACTCAAGCTGCATCGCGAAACGCGTGAAGTTCCGGCGTATGCTCTCACGATCGCAAAGGGCGGCGTGAAAATGCTTCCTACTGTCGATGGCAGTTGCTTTGATCTATCAAAGCATTTGCCGCTACCGCCTCCCGGCGAACGGCCTTTCATCTGCGGCTTTACGCGCAATGGTCCGCGAACGCCCGGCATGGCGCACTGGGAGGGTCGCGGCTTCACCGTCAGCAAATTGATCGACTATCTCGCCACCGGCCTGCATCGTCCGATTGTCGATCGCACCGGTCTGACGGGCACATTCGATTTCAAGCTGGAATTCGCCGTTGAAGATTCGCCGCAAACCGACGACCCCGGTGCGCAGGATTTCACCAAGACTCCTGCCGATCCCGCGGGCGCTTCCATCTTCACCGCAGTGCAGCAGCAGCTTGGGCTGACGCTTGAAACCACGCGTGGACCACAACCATTCCTGGTGATCGACCATATCGAACGGCCGGCGGAGAATTGAATGGCGATTGCGATTCTGAATCATCTGTGGCAATCAACGCTGTTCGCGTTGGGGGCCGGCCTATTGACCCTGGCGTTTCGCGAGAATCGTGCGCGGGTGCGCTTTGGGATCTGGTTTGCGGCATCGATGAAGTTTCTGATGCCATTTGCACTGCTGATGAGCGTGGGCGGAAGCAGCGTCGTGTCGCGGGAGGCGGCGCGAATCGCCTCGCCGCAGATGTCAGTGACCGCCATCGAACTTAGCCAACCGTTCGGCGAATTTGCGCCGGTGGAATTGCAAACCGTGCACGTTCGCAAAGCTTGGGGCGTTGCGGCCGCCTTCGGCATTTGGGGCTGCGGCGTAATTGCGCTCGCGCTGATGCGGCTTCGGGGTTGGCGCAGAGTGCGACGCGCGGTGCGGGCCAGTAGCGTGATCGAAATCCGCGGGCGAGTGGAAATCCGCTCAGCGCCGGGAATGCTGGAACCAGGCGTAGTGGGCTGGCTTCAGCCGGTATTGCTCATCCCGCAGGGAATCACAGAATATCTCACGCGCGAACAACTGGCGGCGGTGTTCGCGCACGAATTGTGTCACGTGCGGCGACGGGACAACCTGTTCGCTGCGGCGCACATGTTGGTGGAGGCGTTGTTCTGGTTTCATCCGCTGGTTTGGTGGGTCGGGGCGCGACTGACGGAAGAACGCGAGCGCGCCTGCGATGAAGGCGTGTTGAGCTTGGGCAACGATGCGCGCGTTTACGCAAAGGCCATCGTGAGGGTGTGCCGAATGTATGCGGAATCGCCGCTGCCTTGCGTGGCGGGAGTCACCGGCGCGAATTTGAAGCGAAGAATCGAGGCGATCATGACGAATCGAGTGGGCTTGCGGCTAAATGTTGCGAAGAAGCTGTTGCTGGGAGCGGCGGCGGTGGCGGCGATTGCCGGCCCGACCGCGGTAGGCGTGGCGATTGGAGTGGGTGATGCGGCAATTGCGTTTGCGACTCCGGCCGTGCCGCAAGTTTGGGAGCCCGTAGCAGCGCAAGGGGTGACTCCATTGACCGCGCCGGTTCAAAAAACTCCGGGGCCTGAAGCCAGTGCGCCGCCAGTTGTGCCCGCGCAGGCGCAGGTGTCGGGGCGGCGTCTTATGGTGATGCTGTTCGATAACGGAGGACTGACGGCACAGGAACTAGAGCAGGCGCGGCAGGGCGCAATCGAGTTCGTCCGCACGAAATTAGACACAGATGTAATGGTCGCGGTGATGGCGGTGTCCAACGAGCAGGTGAAAGTATTGCAAGATTTCACCAATGACCCGCAGAAACTAGAAACGGCAATCCACGCGTCTGGCACAGAGCCCGGCAATCTGTCGCGATCGGCGCACCTGGCGTCGCTCGAATCGACCGCGCGTATGCTGGGAACGCTTCGTGAAAAGAAGGTGCTGCTCGATTTTTCCAACCGGCGGGTCGCCTCCACGGAGCCCGTGGCGTCCGGGGAACTGCAGTCTGCGATCGCCGCGATGGCGGCTGCCAATGTCGCCATCTACTCGATGCTGCCGGCGGATACGGTGCAGCCATTGCCCATCGAAGCGGCGCGCCCGATCGACATGCGAGTGGCACAGCAACTCACAAGCGCGATAGATTCGCCGCTGGCCGCGCGGTGGTCTGGCGTGGTCACGGGACGGCTTCCCGGAGGTCAGATTCAAATGCAAGTTCGCCCTGCGAGCGAGGATCAAGTTGTCTCTATACCGCTTGCAAAGCTTTCGGGTAGAGTGTTCGTGCGATCTCAGATACGAGCGGCTCCTATCGGCGGAACCCCATTGGCGCTTCACGGGTGGGAGATGAGTGTGGACGAAGGTTCGGCGACCGCGGCGCTCCCGAAGTTTTCCGTGCCCGTTCCCGGGCAGTATCTGTGCGACGTCCTTGTAGTGGAAGAATCTACAGGACGCGCCTACGGAGAGACGATCCAGTTCGAAGTGAAATGAGAGCGCGGGCCTGATATTCTACAGTCGGCGGCGGATTCCAAGCCTGTTCGAGCGTTACGGCGTTTGGACTCTCCGGGGCTACCCCGGGGCATTTAGTAAGACTGATATTTCGTCGCGAGCGGGCGCGGGCGCTGCACGCCCAGATCCGCGCGCAGAGTGTGACTCGTTGGAATCCGCCGCCGGATTGTATGACCTTTCCGGTTTTCGCGGCGGCGCTAGCCCGCTGTTTTGTGTCGGGTGAACAGTGCGCCGAAGCGCTGAATGCGCGCACGCAACACGCGCTGGGACGCGACTGGAGATGGGCGCGTTGGCTCGGGCGGCGCTATCTTGCGACCTTCCCGCGTGAGGCCCCGCCCTCACACCAGCGAGTCGTCCACTTTCTAGCTGACCACAGCGTCAGCCAACTTGCCTTCCAGAAATACCGTGGCGAGATTTCGATTTCACTCCTCCAGATGGAAGCAGAGCGTATGCGGCCGACAACAGCTGCGGCGTCGCAGTGGAAGTTGCCCGCGATCGAATCCGCTGGCGCGCTCGCAGATTGGCTGTGCCTCGCGCTGGACGAACTCGATTGGCTTGCGGACCGGAAGGGATTGGCTGCGAAATCGACGAATACAAAGCTACGGCACTACTGGCATCGAACGTTGGCGAAACCCTCGGGCGGCCTGCGGTTAATCGAGGCTCCGAAGAAACGGTTGAAAGAAGTCCAGCAGCGGATTCTGCGGGACATTCTGGATAAAATAACGCCGCATCCTGCTGCGCATGGTTTCGTGCGCGGCCGCTCCATCCGCAGTTTTGCTGCGCCGCATGTCGGCCAGCGCGTCGTGCTCCGCATCGATTTGCGGAATTTCTTCCCAACATTTCCAGCGGCGCGCGTGCAGGCAATGTTTCGCACGATTGGATATCCGGATACGGTGGCGGCGCTGCTCACCGGACTCTGCACCACTGCGGCGCCGCGCGAAATTTGCAAACTCTTCGAGGATCGCGGAGAGCGTGAACTCTACCGGCGCGCGCACTTGCCGCAGGGCGCGCCTAGTTCGCCGGCGCTGGCGAATGTGTGTTCGCGGCGCGTAGACCGGCGGCTCACTGGGCTTGCGGAAGCCGCGGGCGCGGTCTATACGCGCTACGCCGACGATCTTGCCTTTTCCGGCGGTGAAGATTTTGAGCGGTGCGTAGATCGATTTGCTGCGCGTGCGGCGGCGATTTTACGTGAAGAGGGCTTTCGCGTGCGTCAGGAAAAGACGCGCGTGATGCGCCAAGGCATGCGCCAGCAAGTCGCTGGGCTGGTGACGAATAAACGGATGAATCTGCCGCGTGTGGACTTCGACAACTTGAAGGCGATCTTAACGAACTGCGTGCGTTCGGGCGCCGAGAGCCAAAATCGCGACGGGAGAGAGAATTTCCACCAGCACTTGGAGGGGCGCGTCGCATTCGCCGAATCGATCAACGCGGCCCGGGGCGCGAAGCTGCGCGAAATTTTGCAGCGGATCGAGTGGCATCGCGCATAGAGCGCCCAGCGCGCGTGCACGTCTACAATCGAATTGGGAGCATCCATGTCTGAAGCTGTAATCGTCGATTGTCTTCGCACTGCTGTGGGGAAAGCCCCGCGCGGAACGCTGCGCAACGCGCGTCCGGATGATCTGGCGGCGTCCGTGATTCGCGCGCTGCTGGAGCGTTATCCGCAAGCTAAAGAGGGCGTGGAGGACGTGATTTTAGGCTGCGCAATGCCCGAAGGCGAGGCCGGCAACAACATGGCGCGGCAATCCCTGCTGCGTGCCGGTCTGCCGGAATCGGTTCCGGGGATGACGATCAATCGATTTTGCAGTTCGGGTCTGCAGGCAATTGCGCTGGCGGCCGACCGCATTCGCAGCGGGGGCGCGGACATTTTGATTGCGGGCGGCGCCGAATCGATGAGTAAGACGCCGTTCGGCGGGTTGAAGCCTGCGCCAAATCCCTGGTTTGTCGACAACTGGCCGGAAGTTTATATGAGTATGGGGCTCACCGCGGAGCGTGTGCAGAGCAAGTACGGAGTGACGCGCGAAGATGCGGACGCATTCGCATTGCGCAGCCATCAAAATGCAATTGCGGCACAGCAGGGCGGGCGCTTCGATGAAGAGATCGTGCCAGTGGAGGTGGACACAGCGACTCCCGCAGGCGAGCAGAAGACAACCTTCAGGCGCGATGAGGGGCCGCGCGCGGATTCGACGCTCGAAGCGCTGGCGAAACTGAAACCTGTCTTCCACGCGAAGGGGACGGTAACGGCGGGGAACTCGTCGCAAACGAGCGATGGCGCGGCGGCGGCGCTGGTAATGTCGGACACGAAGGCGCGCGAGTTGGGTCTGAAGCCGAAAGCACGCTTCGTCAGCTTCGCGACCGCGGGCGTCGCGCCGGAAATCATGGGCATTGGGCCCGTGAAGGCGATCCCAAGAGCGCTGGCGATGGCGGGATTGAAGTTGGACGATATCGGCGTGATTGAGTTGAATGAAGCCTTCGCCGTGCAGGCGCTGGCGGTGATTCGCGAAGCGGGACTTGATATAGAGAAGACCAACCTGAATGGCGGCGCCATCGCGCTAGGACATCCGCTGGGATGCACGGGAGCAAAGTTGACCGCGACGATTCTACGCGAGATGGAGCGGCGGAAATCGCGCTACGGGTTGGTGACGATGTGCGTTGGCGGTGGGCAGGGCGCGGCGGGGATTTTGGAATGGCTGCAATAAAAGGCGGCTCGTTTCTAATTGAAGAGCGCCAGCCCGCGGACGTTTTTACGGCCGAGGATCTGAGCGCGGAGCACCTGGCGATTGCGCGGACGGCCGATGAATTCTGGGCGAATGAAGTGGTTCCACATCTAGAGGCGATTCAGCAGCAAGAGCCAGGAGTGGCGGCGCGCGCGCTGCGCAAATCGGCCGAGCTGGGCTTGACGTCGATCGCGATTCCAGAGGCATACGGCGGGTCGGAGCTGGATCTGGCATCCGCGATGGTGGTAGCGGAGCATGTGGCGCGAGACGGATCTTACGCGGCATGGCATGGCGCGCACACAGGAATTGGAACGCTGCCGCTGGTGTTTTTTGGGACTGAAGAGCAGAAGCGAAAATATCTGCCGAAGCTGGCAACGGCGGAGATGATTGCCGCATACGCGTTGACGGAGCCGCATGCGGGGTCTGACGCGCTGGCGGCGCGCACGCGCGCGGATTTGAGCGCAGACGGTTCGCACTATGTCCTCAACGGCCAGACGATGTGGATCACCAACGGCGGCGCGGCGGACCTGTTTACGGTGTTTGCCAAG
>DATAUH010000232.1:0-4424 GCA_036268375.1 Bryobacteraceae bacterium
ACTCTCGCCAGCGGAAACGTAAGGCTATTGTGAAGAAGGCGGGACGGGCGCGGTGGAAGTCATAAGCCCTGCGGAAATTTCTCGTCCTGCCGGGGCGAACGCCGGGCGCGTGCGACTCCACGGCCGCGCTAAACCACTTTAAGCGCTGGTTTGACAGGGCCCCCGTAGATTTCTCGTAACCAATTGGCGTTTTGATAGTATTCCATTACGAATACGAAAGCGAGAGACGTGGAGGACGAGCAAATCATGCAGGCGGTCCAGGACGGCGACGTGGGCAGGCTCGAAACGCTGTTCGACCGTCACCATCGCGGCCTTTATCACTATTTTCTGCACCTTACGTCGAATGTGGCGGCCAGCGAGGACTTGGTGCAGGAGGTTTTCTTTCGCGTGCTGAAATACCGGCACACATATCAGCCGGGAACGGCAGTGCGGCCCTGGATGTACCAGATTGGGCGCAATGCGCTGATCGATCAGGCGGGGAAAAGCAAGGGACAGGTGGCGCTGGCTGAGACGGCGGAGGAATTCCGCAGTCCGGAGACGCCGCCCGACCGGCAGGCGCAGACGAAAGAGGAGACGGCGCTTTTGAAGCGCGCGCTTTCGGCGATGCCGCAAGAGAAACGGGAAGTAATTGTTATGAGCCGTTTTCTGGAGCTGAAGTACGAAGAGATTGCCCATGTTTTGAATGTCGAAGTGGGCACGGTAAAGGTGCGGGTACACCGCGCGCTGCGGGAATTGGGCGACCGGTTCTTCGCGCTGCGGGGAGAGCGGGCGTCGTCATGACGTGCGAACGCGTGCGGGAGCAGATCCCGGAAGTGCTGGCGGGCCGGCTGGATAAAACGGCGCGCGAAAGTCTGGTGGAACATCTGGAGACGTGCTCCGGGTGCCGCAATGAGTTGGCGGAATTGGGAATTGTGTGGAGGGGATTGGAAGCTATGCACGCGCCGGAGCCGGATCCGTCCATGCGGACGCGGTTCAAAGCGATGTTGAGCGCGTATGAGGCGGGGCTGGAACAGGCGCCGGTGAAACGTGCGGGCCGCGAAGTCAAGGAAGAGAAGAAACGCAGCTGGTTGCTGGCGTGGTGGCCGACGAATCCCGCCTGGCAATTGGCGATTGCGGCGGCGCTGCTGATTGCGGGCGTGGCGGCGGGGCATTTCGAAGCGGCGCAACCGAAAGAGCTGCCGCCCGATATGGCGCTGCTGAAAGGACAGGTGGAGGGTTTGCGGCAACTGGTGGCGCTATCCCTGATGCAGGAGCAATCGCCAAGCGAACGGCTGCGCGGCGTGAGTTTCAGCTCGCAGATGGGGCAGCCGGATGCGCAGGTGGAGCATGCGCTGCTGCAGGCCGTGACGCACGATGCCAACGTCAATGTACGGCTTTCAGCGGTGGATGCGCTGCAGAAATACGCCGGCGACCCTAACGTGCGGCGCGCGCTGGGCGATGCGGTGATGGTGCAGGAATCGCCGCTGGTGCAGGTGTCGATTATCGATCTGCTGGTGCAAACCACAAGTGGCGGGGCGACTCCGGGGTTGCGCAACATGCTGGACAAGATGGCGCAGGATACGCAGTTGGACGAAGCGGTGCGGCAGCGGGCGACTTTGGCGGTGCATAAATTGGGGGCGGCTCAATGAACGGACTACGAAAACTGGCAGTGATAGCGCTGGGCGCAGCGCCGGCGGTTGCGCTGGCCGCTAACTGGGATGACTGGCGCACCTGGCCGTATAACGCGAAGGAGACGATTGAGAAATCGTTCGATGTTTCCAAGGGCGGCGATGCAAAGAAATTCCTGGTGGATAACATGCGCGGCTACATTCATGTGGGCGGCGGCAGCGGTTCGCAGATCCACGTGACGGTGCACAAAGAGGTACGCGCGCGCTCGCAATCGGCGCTCGATGAGGGCAAGCGCGAGGCGAAACTAGACATCTCGCAGCAAGGCAATTATGTGCGGTTCTACGACGATGGGCCGTGGCGGAATCACGACCGGGGCGACGACTACTACGGCTATCGCGTGGCCTATGACTATGACGTGCAGGTTCCGTCGGGGACGGAGCTGGAGCTGAAGGGATTTAACGATCCGATTCAGGTGAAGGGCACGACCGGGCCGTTTGATGTGCATGGGTTTAATGGCGGCGTCGACATGGAAGACATCACGGGTTCAGGAAACGTGCAGACCTTCAACGGCGAGATGAAAGTTTCGTTCCGCAGCAACCCGGACCACGATTGCAACTTTAAGACATTCAACGGCAGCATCGACGCGTACTTCAAGCCGGACTTCAACGCCGACCTGCACTTTAAGACTTTCCACGGCGGCGTGTATTCGGATTTCGACGTGGCGCCTCTGCCGGCCACCGTGACCGCGGGTCACAATCTGTCGGCCAAGTACGTTTACCGGTCGGACGGCGGAGGAGGGGCGCGCGTAGGCAAGGGCGGAGCGGCCTTGCGATTTGAGGGATTCAACGGCAGCATTCGACTGCATACGAAGTAGTTAGGGGATACGACAATGAAACGGACTTTCGCCCTGATGGGCATATCACTCGCGGTGTGCGCGCTCGGATTCGCACAGGATGCCGGCCGGATTGTAGTGCCGTCACGAAACGGCTCACGGGCGCGACTTGTGGATGTGCAATCGAGTAACGGCACAATCACTGTGAAGACCGGCGAAGGCGCGGACGTGGTGGTGGAGAATGGCGAGGAGCGCCAGGATCGGCCCGACAGACACGCGCCTCCGGGAATGCGGCGCATCGATATTCCGAACCGCGGCCTGCAGGTGGAAGAACAGGACAATACGATCACGGTTCGCGACCATTCGCCGGGATCGAGCGGGAACATTGTGGTGACGGTGCCGGTGAATACGTCGCTGCACCTTCGCTCGAACAATGGTTCGATTCGCGCCGAAGGCGTACACGGCGAGGTGGACGCTGAGACGCATAACGGAAGCATTCGAGTGCTGAATGTTTCCGGGTCCGTACTGGCGAACACCAACAATTCGTCGATCACGGTGACGATGGACCGCGTGGACGCGACGAAGCCTTCGGCGTTCAGCACGCTGAATGGGTCAGTAGATGTGACGCTGCCGCCGGACGTGAAGGCGACGATGAAGATGACGTCCGACAATGGACCGATCTACAGCGATTTCGATGTGACGGTGGGCGCGGGACGAGTGGTGACGCAGCCGAATAGCGATTCAAATGGCCGGTACCGGTTGCGGATGGATCACACGGTAGTGGGGACAGTGAATGGCGGCGGCGCGGATATGACGTTCCGGACGAATAACGGCTCGATTGTGATTCGTAAGAAGAAATAAGTGGAGGGCGGCGGGGCGCGATGAGGCGCTACCGCCGCGATTGTTTTTGGGGAGCGGCAGTCCCGCCTGAATGCTGCTGCTCCGGTGTTTTGAATTCCCTCTCTGGTTAACCAATTCCCTCGTCGACTTCTGCGAAAGTCTCAGATGATTTGCGTGTGTCGGAAGTTAGTTGGCTGACGGCTTGTTGGCGTGATCGATGACCATTACATCTACAGGGCCTTTGGTGGATTGGAGCTTGAGGCCGAGTTGCTCCTGAAGCGCGGTGAAGATGGACGGCTGAGTAGAGCCAGGTGAGTCGTCGGGAGACCATTGCAGCTTGATCTCGAACTTGGCGGTCTGGCCGGTGCGATCGATTACAGGGCGGCCGAGGGTAGGGGAAAGCGCACGAGCGAGATTGGCGAGAGTCATTTGACCACGAAGAAGACTGCGGCCCGAGGTTATGCCGCCGGGCTTTGCGGCGTCGGCGAGTGGATGGATCTTCAAGCCGTTATGCAACGTGATCAGGTCGTAGACTGGCAATTCGCGAGACTCGCGATGAACGTGGAGAGCAAAGCGGTCGGTCAGGAGCGATTGCAGCATCGTCATCAGCCGCTGCGGTGGCACTTTCACCGACGTGCGGCCGTCTATTTCAAAGCGTTCGGAGTCAAGCCAGGGTGGACCGCCGGCCACGCGATCGGCGGGGAAGTCGTAAGCGATTTGAATGAAGTCGCGTAACGTACCAACGCCGGTGAAGCGTTGCGGATAGTAATATGCTCCGGCGCTTACGCCGTTGGTTGGGGTGTAACGCTTAATGGTTGCGATATCGAAGGCGGAGTCCGAGGTTTGAGCGACGCCGGTGATGTTGAAAATCGCCAGGCACGCGGCTGACGTTAGCAGGAAGGGCCTCATCGCTTCACCTTTTCTCTATTGTGGCCTAGAGCGCGAAAGGTGAACAATCGAGGCGGCGGAAACGTTCGCAAGCTTCCATGATGGTTGGTTTTTGGACCAGTGGATACGGCGCTGGCGGCGCATTCGACCTATGCTGACGATGAGGAGTACACCGGATGGCGGCAAAGATTGCGATAGCAGGAGCCACGGGGAACTTGGGTCAGAGGATCGCGCGGGCCGTGGCGAAGCGGGGCGG
>DATAUH010000233.1:0-7222 GCA_036268375.1 Bryobacteraceae bacterium
GAGTTACGCGTACGGACGTACTGGGCGTCGCAGCGATGCGGAACGGCTCGCCGCGAAGACGTCAGATCCTTTTTTATTGCGCTCACCTATACAGGCCTCGGCGATAGAGAAAAAGCGGTCGATCGCTTGGAGCAAATGGCCATCCTGGGACCCGCGCGGCTTGGCCGCAATCTCAACTACCCCGAGTTCGCTGCAGTTCGTAACGACCCGCGCCTGAAGGCGCTCCGCAAGCGCGTCGGCCTACCGGAGAATTGACGCAGTAATAGCAAGGCCGGATTAAGCAGCGCCGCTTATTTGTCAGCTCAGCCGCTTGTTTCCCGCCGATCGATAACCACACCACCGTGCGACTATACAACTCGCTGATGGAACCTCCTACTATCGCCAATGGCCGCGATGGAATCGCCAGCGGTTGCCTTCATGCGACCATGCAGGCGTTACCCAAACGCGTCCAGCTCTCGGCGGCCGTCTCCACGCCCCCGGTACCCATACCCAGTTGGAACCGCGCAGATCGTAGAAACCTTCGGTCCACATATAACCCGGCCCTGGCGCAACGCCTACTACGCCGTAACGTGGAGCAGGCGGCCCTGTGGCCACCACAAAAGAGCCGCCCGCGCACCCCGTCAAAACTGTTCCGGCAAAAAGTAGCGCGCCGACAAGTAAGTTGCGATTCATTATTGCCTCCACTTTGAGTAACGCAGGTTACCGCCGCGGAGTTGCGGCATCTGAATGCTGGTTAATGTTAGGGGGCTTTAATGCGCTTTCGTACGGCGACTTCGATACTACTGTGTGGTTCTTCGTCCAACGCTTTGCGCACCATTTGCGACAGCCCCGCTGGGTTGAACGGCTTTGAGAGAAACATTTCATCCAGACTCGGCAATTCCTGATCCGGATATCCCGACATGAACACGATTCGAACCGACGGATCGCGTCTTCGCAGTTCAATCGCAAGCTCCTGGCCGGTCATATCTGGCATGATTACATCCGTCAATACGAGATGAATGTCGTTGGTACGCGAATCGAACAGATCCAGCGCTTCCGTTGGTGAGTGCGCTTCCAGCGCGCGATATCCCCAACTCTCCAGTAATATTCGGGTGACCTGCGCAGTGGCTGCGGTATCTTCCACGACCATGATAGTCTCGCCGCCACATACAGCCGTTAACTTCATTACGATGGCGTGCAGTTCAGCGAAAATTTGACACTCCGGATTTGGCTGGAACGCGCGCCGTCCGTCCTGCCGTGACTCACGAATGATCCCGTTTTCCTTCAATCGCAGTAGATACGGCTGTATACTCGCCGGTCGTACCCCGGCCCGCCCGGCGAGCACTTCTACGCTACACCACCGGCTCGGTTCAATGAAGAGAGCGGCGAGAACGGTCCGGCGCGAGCCGGGAAACAACGTTTCAAATGTTCGCGATTCCCCAGCCATACGTAAAGATAGAGCATATTCTCTTCCACACGCAGCTGGCTGTGCGCCAATCGTACATCACGTACGCAGCGAATGTGTTCGTGCTCACTCCTGCGTGATCTGGTTCGAAACGCGCACAATCCTATTCAAAATCGATCTCGACGTTATCTACGTAGCACCAGCCCCACTCCTCACCGGGCTCGAGCGAGCGTATCAGCGGATGTTGAGTCGCGTGAAAATGTTTGGTCGCGTGTTTGTTCCGCGAAGAGTCGCAGCAACCCACGTGGCCGCAGACGAGACACAGTCTCAGGTGAACCCAAGTATCTCCCGTTTTCAGGCACTCCTCACAACCCTTCGTGTGAGGATGAACGTTCTGAATTTCATCTAAGTGTGTACATTTCCGCATAATATCTCCTGTAAGTCGGCCTAATTTCCAGCTAAGTAGCGATGCACGAATGCTACAGCCATCGCGCCCTCGCCTACCGCGGACGCGCAGCGTTTTACCGAACCGTGCCGCACATCTCCCGCCGCGAATATCCCGGGTACGCTGGTCTCCAGATAATACGGATTTCGATCCAACGGCCAATTAGCCGGTCTTCCGCCATTCTGCAGTAAATCAAATCCCGTCACTAGGTAACCTCCGTCATCCCGCTGCACGCCTATCTTTTCCGCCCACGTCGTGCGTGGCGCGCCGCCGATACATACGAACAACCTGCGCGCGGGACAGATCTTGCGCTCTCCCGTCTTCGTATTCTCGATCGTCACTTCCCGCAGAGCCTCGTCGCCATCGATACCAGCCACCCGCATGTTCGTGAGCACGCGAATGTTGGACGCGCCGTGTATGCGGTCCACCAGATATTGCGAGAGCGTCTGTTTCAAACACTCGCCCAGCACCACCATCGTCACGCTCCGCGCCGAGCGCGAAAAATAGAGCGCCGCCTGCCCTGCCGAATTCCCGCCGCCCACCACGAAAACCTCGGCTTCGCCCGTGCAAAGCTCCGCCTCGCTCACGCCTGCGCCGTAATAAAGGCCCGCACCCAACAACCTGTCTTCATTTGGTAGATCCAGCCGCCGGTAGTCTACGCCTGTCGCGCAAATCGTCGCACGCGCATAAATCACCGTGCCGTCCGCCAGGTATCCCACGTTGCGTCCCGGCTCCGTTTCCGCTCTCACTCCCTCGCGCGCAACCAGAAACTCCGCGCCAAACCGACACGCCTGTTCCCGCGCACGCTCCGCCAGGTCCGCGCCCGAGATGCCGCCGGGAAAGCCCAAATAGTTTTCGATTTTCGAACTGCTCCCCGCCTGTCCCCCAACTGCCGAGCGCTCCACGATCACCGTCGAAAGCCCCTCCGATGCGCCATACACCGCTGCGCTTAATCCCGCCGGTCCGGCGCCATAGATCGCCAAGTCATACTCTCCACGCGTTGGATCGTGAAACCATCCCAGCTTTTCCGTGATCTGTCGAACTGTGGGGCACTCCAACCTTGTCCCGTCCGGAAACACGCACACCGGCAAACGCGGATCGCGCAAGCTCGCCACCCCGGCCTGCGCGCGGGCCTCATCGTCGCTGGTAAGCTCCGTCCACGCAAACGGAATATCGCTGCGATTCAGAAAGTCGCGGATGGTATAGCCATTCGAAGACGCCGCTCTGCCGTAAATCTTCACAGGCGATCCCGAGTTCGTAGGATTCGTCGTCATGCCCTTATCATCTCAAGCACGTCAAGCCCCGCCACAGCCGAACCTCGCTTATGCCATGAGATATGATCGACAACATGATTAAATTTGGAACAGCAGTCGTGGGTACCTCCGCGCTGTTGCTACTATTGCAATCGTCGCCGCTCGTCGCTCAGGGTCGCGCATCGGCCACGCAGAGTCCAACGACTCCCACCTCCGCGCAAACTCCCGCGGCGCAGACGCCAGTCGCCCCGCAAGCTCAAGGCCGAGGCGGTCGTGGCGGCGGAATTGCCGGTCCCGGTCCCGCTATTGGCGGAGATGTCGATGAAAAGGAAATCGTCACCAAACACTCCATCAACGCCGATGGCAAGACTCTGAACTACACCGCCACCGTGGCGCAGATGCCGCTAAAGAATCCCGCTGGCGACACCGAAGCGCACATCTTCTATATGGCTTACACGCTGGATGGGGTCACCAATACCAGCAAACGCCCCGTCACGTTCTGTTTCAACGGCGGCCCCGGCTCTGCCTCTATGTGGGTGCACATGGGCGGCATGGGCCCGCGCAGTCCCAAGCTACTCCCCAATGGCAGCATGCCCCCGCCGCCCTACCAACTCAAGGATAATCAGGACACTTGGCTCGGCGATACCGACCTCGTCTTCATCGACCCAGTCGGGACCGGCTACAGCCGCGCCAAGAGCATCGAAGTCGCGCGCCACATGAACGGCGTACAAGGCGACATCCAATCCGTCGGCGAATTTATTCGCATGTACATCACTCGCAACAGCCGCGAACTTTCGCCGCTCTATATCGCGGGAGAAAGCTACGGTACCTTCCGCGCCGCCGGCCTTGGCGGCTATCTCATCGATCGCGGCATCGCCTTTAACGGCATCGTCCTGATCGGCACTACTCTCAACCTGGAAACCATCTGGAGCCGCAGCGACGATCTCGTCTACGAACTCGAATTTCCCACCTACGCCGCCGATGCTTACTATCACAACAAAGTCGCGCCCGATCTCAAGAAGAAAGATCTCAAGTCGTTCCTCAAGGACGCCGAGAATTTCGCCATGGGCGATTACGCCAACGCTCTGGCGAAAGGTGACGACCTTACTCCCGCGGAGCGCAAGGCCACCATTGAAAAAATCGGACGTTACACCGGTCTTGACGCCGAATATCTCGATGAAAGCAACCTGCGCTTCGACGTCGCACACTTCACCCGCCAGTTGATGCACAAAGAGCACGAGACCATCGGACGCTACGATGGACGCCTCACCTCTCCGGCGTCGATGAACGGTGGCGAAACCAGCGAAAGCGATCCTTCAAGCACCCTCATCACTCCGCCGTTCACCGCCGCCTTCACCAGCTACATACGCAATGAACTCGGCTACAAGACCGATCTCTACTACTATCCTAGCGGCGGCGTCCAGCCCTGGGATTACGGCTCGGGCAACCAATTCGGCGACACCACCTCCATGCTGCGCAATGCGCTAACCAAAAATCCCTACATGAAGGTGATGGTGGCGGCCGGCTATTTCGATCTCGCTACGCCCTATCACGCCGTCGAGTATACGTTCACGCACATGGGACTCAACCCTGAAATGCGCAAGCGCATCTCCTGGCAGTATTATCAAGCCGGCCACATGCTTTACATCGACAGCGATTCGCACGCCAAGCTGAAGCACGATTTCAGCGAATTCGTATCCAGCACCATGCCGAAAGACGTGCGGTAGTTTTGAGACGGGATAGGCCCGGAGGTCTGTCCCGTCTATTCGCTCAGCGTCTCCACATGCCGCGTGGCCGCGGAGCCCAGCCCTTCCAGGTTGTACCCGCCTTCCAGCACTGAAACAACTCTGCCGCCTGCGTGGTTGTCTGCAATCTCCATCACCCCGCGCGTCAGATCCGCAAAATCGTCGTCGGTCAATGTGAACTGCCCCAGCAAGTCCCCAATCCGGCTATCGAACCCGGCTGAAATCAGCACCAACTCCGGTCGAAATTCACCTGCAGCCGGCGCCAGCGATCTTTGCACCGCGCCGAGAATTTCTTTCCGGCCAGATCCTGCCGGAAACGGAAAATTCATCGTCGTTCCGACGCCCGCGCCTTCCCCCGACTCATCCGCGCGGCCTGTTCCCGGATAAAGCGGCCATTGGTGCGTGCTGAAAAAGAATACCGTCGGGTCCGAATAAAATATGTCTTGCGTTCCATTCCCGTGATGCACGTCCCAATCGATAATCATCGCCCGCGCGATCCCGTACTGCTTCTGCGCATACCGCGCCGCGATCGCAATATTGTTGAACAGGCAGAATCCCATTCCGCGCGTCGCGTTCGCATGGTGTCCCGGCGGCCGTACGGCGCAAAATGCGTTCCGCACAGAACCCGTCATCACTGCATCCACCACATTCAACACCCCGCCCGCCGCACGCGACGCCACACTCCACGAATTAGGTCCTATGTCCGTATCGCCTGTGCTCAAAAAGGGCTGCCCCGATTCCACATCACGGCGTGCGATTTGCAAATACTCACGCGTGTGACATAGCATCAGTTCTTCTTCCGTCACCTCCCGCGAAGAAATGCGCGTCAACGTCTCCAGCAAGCCCGCTTTTTCGAGCGACTGCATCACGGCGTCATAACGCTCCGGGCGCTCCGGATGGCCAACTAGCCCAGCCAGGTGCTCGCGATAGATCGGATCGGATAAAAGCGCAGTGGACATGTCAGGTTTTGTCTCAGTATTTCGCCAGATCTTCAAAATCCACGTTGCCGCCGGATAACACCACGCCTACCGTTCGAATTTCCGGCTGCACTTTTCCAAACAGCAGCGCCGCCGCGCCCACCGCGCCGCTCGGTTCCACAAGAATCTTCATACGCATCAGTAGAAATTTCACCGTCTCGCGAATTTCGTTATCGCTCACCAAAATGATGCGCTCCACGTTCTGGCGCAGCACCGGAAACGTTAACGCGCCCGGCTTCGGCGAGCGCAATCCGTCCGCGATCGTGTTCGGCTGCGCAATCTGCGTCCGTTCTCCGGCTTCAAACGAAAGATAGGTGTCGTTCGCGCCTTCCGGCTCCACGCCGAAAATTCGTATCGCCGGATTCAATGACTTCGCGATCGTCGAACATCCCGACAGCAACCCCCCGCCGCCCACGGGCGTGATCAGCGCGTCCAGATGCCCCACATCGCCAAACAACTCGAGGGCCGCCGTCCCCTGCCCCGCCATAATCATCGGATGATCGAAGGGCGGCACAAGCGTTCCGCCGGTTTCCTCCAAAATCTTCGACGCAATCGCCTCGCGCGACTCGCTCTGGCGGTTGTAGGTCACTATTTTCGCGCCTTGGGACCGCGTCGCCTCGAGCTTCGATTTCGGCGCATCCTCCGGCATTACAATCGTGGCCTGCGCGCCCACATGCTTCGACGCAATCGCTACCGCCTGCGCATGATTTCCCGATGAATACGCCACCACGCCGCGTTGCAATTCGCCCGGAGACATCGACAGAATCAAATTCGCTGCGCCGCGCATCTTAAACGCGCCTCCGCGTTGCAAATTCTCGCATTTGAAGTACACGTTCTTGCCGGCAACAGCATCGAAATCCGGAGAAATCATTGCGGGCGTGTGCCGCGCCAGAGGAGTAATCCGCTCTGCGGCCGCGCGCACGTCATCAGCTTGTATGGCAAGGGGCATGGGTCACTCCAGTGTCTCAGGTTTTCGGGCGCGTTCAGCCCCCCGCGCTACTTGCCCGCGGCCTTCACCGTCACCCAGTGCATCGCGTATTTCGCAGGCAACACGTAATGCTTCGCCGTGCTCGGAATTGTGAACGCGTCCGGCAATCCCAGCGCCTGCGGACGCCGCTGGATGGTGCCCAATCCCGGTGGCGTTCTCCCGGACAACTCCATTACCGCCGGATTCGGAGCGGCCATGAAATTACCGCTCGCGTCCAGGATCGCCGATAGCGGCGCCGCGCTCTTGCCATGCGAAACATACTCCCACTCGATCCCGATCACAAACCGAGGCGACTGCGTCATCCAGTGCTCCATCCGGTTGATCCGCCCGTGCGCCACCGCGCCTTGGGGAAATAGCACCGCATTCGATTTCGGATCGCGCACCGCACTCGTCACTGCCGCCGTGATCGCATCCCCCGCGGCCGCGGAGT
>DATAUH010000234.1:0-12448 GCA_036268375.1 Bryobacteraceae bacterium
TCCGTCGCGCAGTTCGTTTTTTCGTTATTGCTCGAACTCTGCCATCGTGTTGGGCGCCACTCCGACGTGGTTCGCGCCGGCGGATGGACAAGGCATCCGGATTGGAGCTTTGCGATGCCCCCGCAGATCGAACTTGCGGGCAAAACCATGGGAATCGTGGGATATGGCCGCATCGGCCGTCAGACCGCCCACATCGCGGAGGCGTTCGGCATGCGTATCCTCAGCTACGATGTGGACCACGGCAATTTGGAAAACCTGCTGCGCGAATCCGACGTGGTAAGCCTGCACGTTCCGCTCTTTCCCGGAACCCGCGAACTCATCAACGCGCGCACCCTGGCTCTGATGAAGCGCTCCGCATATCTGATTAACACCTCGCGCGGTCCACTGATCAACGAAAAGGACCTCGCAGATGCGCTCACGGCCGGCTGCATCGCTGGCGCCGGGCTCGATGTGCTCTCGGTGGAGCCGCCGCCCGCCGATCATCCTTTATTGCAAGTCCCGAACTGCATCGTCACCGGACATATGGCCTGGAGCACCATCGAAGCGAGAAGCCGTTTGATACACGCCGTTATCGAAAACGTTGGGGCTTTCGCCGCCGGCGCCCCAAAAAATGTGGTAACGTAACCTCGGAGGTTTGGCGATGGAGCGTAGGCACTTCCTGGTATCGACAATTGGCGCTTTGGGCGCTTCCGCGAGCGTATTTGCGGACACCCCAAGCGACACCCTGAGGGTCGCAGTGATCG
Organism: Bryobacteraceae bacterium; assembly: GCA_036268375.1. Taxonomy (GTDB): domain Bacteria; phylum Acidobacteriota; class Terriglobia; order Bryobacterales; family Bryobacteraceae; genus PALSA-243. The sequence continues at coordinate 744 of DATAUH010000234.1, forward strand.
GAATGGGCGGAAAAGATCCGAAAAAGGGATTGGGCCGCGGCGGCTCTCACCTGAGCGCCTGGGCCGGACCGAAGGGCCGCCGGGGCGCCGAAGTGGATAACTCCGCAGTCGTTGCCATCTGCGACATCGACGATGCGCAGCTCGCCAAGGGCCTTAAGACTCTTGACGGCTACGGCGTGAAGGCGCCGCAGACTTACAAAGACATCCGCAAGGTAATCGAGAACAAAGATATCGACGTCCTGTCCATTGCGACCCCGAACCATTGGCACACGCTGATGACGATCTGGGGAGTGCAGGGCGGCAAAGACGTGTATGTCGAAAAGCCGTGCTCGCATAACATCTTCGAAGCCAAGCAGATCGTCGCCGCCGCACGCAAGTACAACCGCATCGTGCAGCAGGGCAGTCAGATCCGCTCCTCCCCGGCCGTGCAGGATGCAATAAAGAAGATGGGCGAAGGCTTGATCGGTGACGTCTATCTGTCGCGCGGCCTTTGCTACAAATGGCGCGACACCATCGGACACGCGGAGGCCCAGCCGGTGCCCGCGGGCGTCGATTACGATATGTGGACGGGGCCTTCCCCAATGCATCAATTCACCCGTAATCGCTTCCACTACAACTGGCACTGGTTCTGGGACACCGGCAACGGCGATCTGGGCAACCAGGGCATTCATCAGGTCGACATCGCGCGTTGGGGCTTGGGCGTGAAGTACCCCGTGAAAGCCACTGCTATGGGCGGCAAGTACATGTTCGACGACGATCAGGAAACGCCGAACACGATCAACTGCGCCTGGGAGTTCAACGAAGGCGGCAAGAAGAAGATGATGGAGTTCGAAGTCCGCCACTGGATGACGAACGGCGAAGCCAGCGTCGCCCCGCCGAAGCGCGGCGAGAATGCCGATAACGGGTCGATCAATGAAGGCGGCCGCGGCGTGGCCTCAGACAGCATCGGCGCGCTTTACTACGGTTCCAAAGGCTATCTCGCGGTCGATAGCTATAGCAGCTACAAGAGCTGGCTCGGTCGCGGTCAGGAGCCCGGCCCGAGCGGTAAAGAAAACGCAAGCCACTTCGCCAACTTCGCGGAAGCCGTGCGCAAGCGCGATCGCAGCATTCTAAACGCGGAGATCGAAGTCGGCGCGGCGTCCACGATACTGGTGCACCTGGCCAACATCTCCTATCGCCTCGGCCGCACGGTCAACTTCGACCCCAACACGCTTAACATCACCGGTGATCCCGAAGCCGTGAAGATGATGACCCGCCAGTATCGCAAAGGCTACGAAGTTCCCACGAAAGTCTAAGCAGTAGAGTCTGTTCAGCGCCGGCGGTTTCTCAGGAGACCGCCGGCTCATTCCCAGGCAACACCAGTTCCCCCATCCGCAGCTTCAGCGCATCGATCCCCTGTCCGGTTGCGCTCGAAATCTCGAAAAATTCCAGGCCCCGTTCTTTCGCCAGTTCCCGCAGCGAGTCTACGCGGCTCTGATCCTGCGCGGCGTCCATCTTGGTTGCAACGATGATCATCGGTTTCGCCGCCAGCTCCTCGCTAAAGCTTTCAAGTTCGCGTAATACGATCTCGAAATCCTCCACCGGATTTCGTCCGCTGCCTTCCGACACGTCCACCAAATGCGCCAGGAGCTTCGTTCGTTCGATGTGCCGCAGAAACTGAATCCCTAAACCGTGTCCCAGGTGCGCGCCTTCGATCAGTCCAGGAATGTCGGCGACCACGAAGCTCCGGTAATCGGGCAATTGCGCCACGCCCAAATTCGGTTCGAGCGTGGTGAATGGATAATCCGCGATCTTCGGCCGCGCCGCCGAAACGCGCGAGATCAACGTGGACTTGCCCGCGTTCGGAAATCCGACCAGTCCGACGTCCGCCAGCAGCTTCAGCTCTAGCCGCAGGCGTTTTTCCTGTCCCGGACGGCCAGGTTCGTGTTCGGTCGGCGCCTGATGCGTGGCGGTCGCAAAGCGCGCATTGCCGCGACCGCCGCGACCGCCGCGCGCGACGACAAAGCGCTCGCCATTTTGCGTGAAGTCGTGAAGCTTCTCGCCTGTCTCTTCGTTGTACACCACGGTTCCGATCGGCACCGGCACTTCAATCGAATGTCCTTCGGCGCCGGTTCGATTGCTGCCTTCGCCATGCCGTCCCCGCTCTGCTTTGTGCTCGGGGTTGAAACGAAACTTGAGTAGCGTGTTCTGGTGTTCGTCGGCAATCAGAGTGACGTTGCCGCCGCGGCCGCCATCGCCGCCACTGGGGCCGCCGCGCGGAACGTATTTCTCGCGCCGGAACGCGAGACATCCGTTGCCGCCATCGCCCGCCTTCACCAGGATACGAACTTCATCTATAAACATAAGTCGACAAAAACAAAGAGAGCCGCCGATTGGAAACCGGCGGCTCCGTATCTACCTTCCTGCTGCGCGCGCAGTCAGACTGAATTATTCAACCGCGCTGATGTTGACGAACTTGCCCATGCGGCCGCGGTCTTTAAATTCGACCACGCCCGTCACCTTAGCGAACAGCGTATCGTCCTTGCCCCAGCCGACGTTCACACCGGGCTTGATCTTGGTTCCGCGCTGCCGCACGATAATCGACCCGCCCGGCACTAACTGACCGCCGAACACCTTCACGCCCAGTCGCTGTGCATTCGAATCGCGGCCGTTTTTGGAACTGCCTAATCCTTTTTTATGAGCCATACGTCACCTACGCTGAAAATTCGCCTACCTTCACTTCGGTGAAGGATTGACGATGTCCAATCGTCTTCTTGTACTGCTTCTTGCGCTTGAACTTGAAGACCAGAATCTTGTCGCCGCGCCCGTTGCCCGTAATCGTTGCTCTCACCGGCGCTAAATTCACCAGTTCGCCAGCGTCGTTAAAGGCAGCCTTCACAGCAAGTTCGACTTCCGACCCAATCTCTCCGTCCAACTTCTCCACGCGGAGCGTTTCGCCCGGAGCGACGCGGTACTGCTTTCCGCCGGTTTGAATAATTGCGTGCATATGCATTCCTCAATTTTGGGAGCCGGAACGCACAGAGGCGTGCACCGGAACCACGGAGTAAGTTACGAGTATACTACACGGCGAACTTCAATTCAATTCGGCAGCGCCGAACGTGCACTTGGTGACGGCCCAACCTGCCGGCGGTGTGTGCGCAACCTTATCATGACGGAATGGGCTCACGCCTGCCGCTCTCGGCATTGCTTTCTTACCCGTTTGTAGCATTCACAATCGAATTCGATAACGAATTTGAACGCCGCACACCCCACCGCACAAGCAGTCAGCCTGGCTCGCGCGAAGACCCTTGGCTGGTCTCAATGGTGATGTGGCTTCGATTCGTCCGCCACATCCCGGCCGATGGCATCTCAGTGCGCAATTTTCGCCCGCTTACCAGCCTACCTTTGAAAAACTTGATCCAGTGGCTCAAGCGCATGAGCAAATGGTGGGGCTACCTCACGGTGGACAAAGACCGCATCATCCGGCTTTCACCGGGCGGCAGGAAAGCGCGCGCTACCTGGGAGCCGTTGGCCGCGGAGATCGAACGGCGCTGGGAAGATCGGTACGGCGAGACTCAAATTTCGCAACTACGATCCGCGCTTTTCACAATCGCGAGGCAGCTTGACCCCACCTTTCCCGACTACATGCCGATTCTGGTCTATGGCCTCGTGAACTCCGTTCCGGAAAGGCGCGCAGCGTTCCCGCTCACCGAAAAATCTCCGCTTCCGGCGCTGATCGCGCGCGTTTTGCTCGCCTTCGCGCTGGAATTTGAGGCCGAGGCGCCGATTTCACTCGCGATCTTCGCCAATTGCCTGCGCTGTGCGGCCAATTCCCCGAAGCGGCTACGAGATTTGCCGCGCGAAGCCGGAATTTCGAAGACCGCCGTCCAAACCAGCGCGAGTTTTCTGGTGAAAAAGGGCTTCGCGATCGTAAAAAACGAAGGCGGCGCGAAGACGCTCACGCTCACGCCAAAAGGGCAGGATACATATGAGAAGTCCGCCGAGCAAATCCAGGCTGTTGAGAAGGCTTGGCGCGGGCGATTCGGCAAAGTAGCCATCGATTCTGTTCGTTCTTCACTCGAAGCGCTGATCAGCGAACCGCTGTCAGAGTCCACTGTGTTCGCGGGCCTCCATCCCTGCAGAGATTGCTGGCGCGCGAAGGTACCGCAACCGGAAACGCTGCCGCAGTTCCCGCTGGTTCTGCATCGCGGCGGCTATCCCGATGGCAGTTAGCCGATCAGAGAAACGCCTCGATGAGCCGCCGCTGCACGCCCTTAAGGCTGGAATGAGCCGTGTCCAGTTCTTCGACTTTTTCGCGTAGATCGCGGAAAAGCTGAGCCCGCTCGGCGCCGCTCTTGATCACCAGCAACAGTTGCGAGTTCTCCCAAGGCTTTTCCAGATACTGAAATAACGCCACCTGGTTGATGGCCTGAATCGCGCTCTGCTTGTCCGCATGCCCCGTAAGTAACACGCGGCTGGCCTCGGGCTGCGCCTCTTTGATCTTCGCCAACAATTGAATGCCGTTCATCTTGGGCATGAGATAGTCGGACACGGCGACGTCGATCGGATTCTCGGCGGCGAAACGCGCCGCCTCTTCGGGATCGGTAAATCCGTGAATGTCGAAATCGGATTCCAACTGCAGAAACGCCCTGATGCTGGTGATCACCATCTCTTCGTCGTCCGCGATCAGGACGGTGGGCTTGTGTCCGTTTCCATTCGTGCTCATACCTGGCTCCTGGTCATGCTTACGGGAATGCGAACGTGAAAGACGGTTCCCACTCCGGGTTGGCTTTCAAATTTGATGGACCCGCGATGCTTCTCTTCTACGATCTCACGCGCGATGGAAAGGCCCAAACCTGTTCCCTCTCCAACCGCTTTGGTCGTGAAGCCCGCTTGAAACGCTTTCGCCTGTTGTTCCGGCTTCATTCCCTGTCCCGTGTCGGTTATCGAGACATGGGCGATCGCGTCGGCGTCTTCGAGCGACGTGCGTACCGTGATCGTGCCGTTCCCGTCGATCGCCTGCGCGGCGTTCACCAACAGGTTCAAGAACACCTGGCCCAACATTTGCGGGAAGCATTCCACTTCGGGCAGGTCCCCGAATTCGGTCTGGACGGCGATACGCTTGCGAAACTCCACCTGCGTCAGCTTCAGGGTGTCGCGCAGCAACTGATTCAGATCGATCTTCAGCGGCTCAGGCGAATCGGTGCGCGCGATCGTCTTGAGCCCGCGAATTACGGAACGGATACGATCGCAGGCGATCTTATCCACCGAAACCAGCTGCTGCATCGTCTCCACAATGCGACGCGCTTTCGCCACATCATCCGCCGAGCCGCCTTCCATCAGGGGGATCAGCATCCCTAACGAACGGCACAGCACTTCGTTGTCGGAAAAAATGGAGCCCAGCGGCGTATTGATCTCGTGAACTATGCCTGCCAACAGACGGCCGATCGACGCCATCTGGTGCAGTTCGGCGGCGGCTGGACTCATTGCTCGACCAGTTTGCGGAAGCGCTTCACCAGCGTGGAAAAGATCGCAGACGTGATTTCGCTGTTGTCGCTCAATAAATCGTAGAAATCATCGCGCACGATCTTCAGCAAGCGCGTGTCCTCGAGCGTCTTAGCCGTCACCGGCAGCGGATCTTTCTCATCGAACAACGCCCACGCTCCCAGCACGTCGTTTTGCTTGGCTGTAGCGACAGCTTCGCCGTTTCGCGACAGCTCCACGGAACCCTCTACAATCACGTACAGAGCATCAACCGGCTTGCCTGCCTCGATGATCACGCGCTGCGGAGGCATCTTGACCTCTTCGGCGATCGAGCCGATGCGGGCCAGTTGTTCGGGGCTTAAATTGTGCCAGAGCTCAACGCCTTCGAGAGCAATTACTTTTTCAACAATGTTCAGTTCAGGCATAAATGAGTTCTCACGCCGCCAGCATGGCTCCCGCCGACTTGGCGACTTCCGATACTTCGCTTTCGCCCCGGCCCGCAGCCTCGGCGATTTCAGGAGCAAGGCTGCGCAGTTTCAGTTCCGCGGCCGTCGCAATCGCGCACGGCGCCAGCCACGGATCGTGCGAATGGAGCAGGTCGCGAATCGCTTGCTCAGCGGTCATCGGCGCTAAGCCGAAAAGTTCGCGCCCGCGCTCCAGACGGGTTTCAGGAGCATCGAGTAATGGAATCAGAATGCGTTTTAGATTGCGCTCGAGCGTAGTGTCCAGAAACTCGAGCGCCGCTGTGTGATCTTCCGCGTTTTCATCCGACACAGCCCGATACGCATTGTAAATTTCTTTGGGAGGATACCGCAGGCCGAGCAAACGGAAGAGCCGTTCGAGCGTTCCCTTCAGACGGTACTCGATCGACCGCGTCAACAACCGCGCCTGCTCGCCCTTGAACGGCGCCATGGCCGCATAGAGCTCGTAGTAGTAGCGGGCTTCCTTCAGAATTTGCTCCTGAACGAAGGCATTTTCGAAGTTCAGACCGGATGAGGTTTCGCGTAGGCGATTGAGCGCCTTCAGCACCGCTGAGCGAATCGACAAGTCCTCCTGGCCGATAGCTGATAGCAGCACATCTACGGAGCGCTGCGCCGGAATGGCTTTCAACACGCGTGGAATCTGCCGCCGGACGCGAATCGGCATGCTTTCGTCCAGCAGCATGTCGCTGAGCGCGCCGCAGATGGCGGGGCCATACGCCGCTAACGCGTCGATCGCATCTGCGCGCATCTTGGGTTCGTTGAGAAGTGATGCTAACCACACCACATCTGTACGGTCGCGCAACACTCCCGCCGCGCGCGCCGCCAAACGCCGCCGCGCCGGTTCGGTCGATTGTTCCTCGCCATTCATCCACTCGCGAGTCAAGAGCTGTTTCGCAAGATCTTCCTGATTGCGCAGCGCTTCGACGGCGCCTATCGCAAGCGCCGGGTTCCGGTCCTGCAACAACTCTCGAGCCAGTTTCGCGCGGTCGGGGGCAAGCGCCAGTGCATACGGAACTGCCGATTGCGGCAGATCCTGCGATTCGCCCGACTGCACCGCGCGAATGATCTTCACCGCATTTTCGAGCGCCGCATCGTCGCGCCGCTCCAGAGCCGCGGAAAACACCGCCGTTCGGATTTCGGGTGAGTCCGACATCGCCAACTTGCGCAGCATCGGCCGGATGTCATAGTCCGGCGCTTGCGACAGCAACGTAAGCGCGTACGCGGCTGGCCGCGCTTGCTCGCCATATGCAGTGGATTCCAGCAATTGAACCGTAGCCCGCTCCGTCACATTGATACGCACTTCCTGAAAGTCCAGCCGGCGCGATTCCAGCCGCTTGCGAATCGTGGCGATATATTCGCGACGCGCCGAGTGAGCCAGCCAGATCCAGGGAATGCAAAGCGCCATCACGACGATAGCGATGCCCTTGACGTGGAGATGGAGCCACCCGGTGGTGAGAAAGATCAGGAGCACGCCGCCGATTCCACGCGAGAAACGATCGACGCAGATATCGATGAACGCCTTGATGCGGTTGCGCAGTTCGAGCGGCAACGGCATGTACAAGAGTTCCATGCCGGTTCGGTTCATCGTATACCGCGTCGATGCCTCCGTTAACCGCACAGCGCTCGCGGATACCACACCGGGCGCAACTACAGTCGCAATCGACGAAAGAGCGACGGACCACGGCGAAATCTGCAGCGTGCCGCCGACGCCGAAGCGGTTTACCACCGCCGCGGTTAAGAAGAGTTGGAAAATGAATTCTGTAAGGTTGAGATACAACCCGTAGAATTGGCCAAAGAATGCTGTTAGTTGGTCGCCTGTGTGCCCAACCCGCGCCATCGCCTGGAATTGGTATTCCACCAGCGTATCCACCAGATAAGTCACCACTAATATGGCTACGATCACTTGTAAGTGACGGATGCGGAGAATATCCCGCATCATTTCGCCGAAGCTGAATTCCGTATCTTTCTTTTCCGCCGCGCGCGCTTCATGCACGCGAGTGGGCGCCTGGCTGATCGCCACGCGGAAGGCGAGGTACGACAGCACCACCATGAAGGCGCTGGCCAGCAGCAGATTGCGCGTTCCCACAAGCAGAGCTGTTCGATTGGTGAACTCGCCCCCGAACGCCGCACCCAAGACCATCGACATACCCAGCAGCGGATACAACCGCTTCGCTTCGCGCGCATCAAACAGGTTGCTCGCCACCAGCCAACCTTGCGACACCAGGATGATGCTGAACAGACCGACCCAGATGTTCAATACGTAGACCATCCACGGCAGATGAATCGCCCACCAGATCGCAACCAAAGAGGTTACCGAGAGGAACATCGTCCAAAATACGGCCGTTTGCAACGAACTCTTAACCGCGGCGCGACTATACAGGTAGGCCAAAGCGCCGCCAAACGCCGCAATTAAGATATAAAGCTGCGGCAGTTTGTCGACGTCGAACTTAGTCAAAAACATCCCGCGGGAAACCGGCTTTAGAATGTAGTAGGCGAAAAGAACGAACATCAGGTAGAAGAACATGGCCCAAGTGCGGCGATGCTCACCGGGTCTAATGTCGAACATTTGGCGTCGGAGCGAGCGCAGGCTGTGCATGGCGTCGGCCAGTCAGTTGCAATCATAAACCCAAAGTCGCCATGACGTTGACTCAAGTCCGAGACCAAATCCTGATAGCCTGGTTGCTAGCCGCCGCCGCAGCAGCCGCGCTTTTGTGGCGTCCGCTGCCGCATGAGTGGGACATGACGGGGTTGGCATTTGTCGTCCTTGCCGCCACCGCATTGGTACGTTTTGAACCGAAACACACACTTGCGTTGGGGCTTACGGTGCTGGGTATGTACTTTTTATCAAGCGCTGCTGTCGACAATTGGCGATTTCCCGCGATAACGCCTCACCGGGATTCGCACCTGTTGTTCATCGTGATCTTGACCGCATTCGCGACGTTTATCACCGCGTCCAACGCCGCCAATCGTCGTCGGGAGCAGCAGGCCGCCGCGGACGCCGTGCGGACTGCCGAAGCATTGACAGGCGCCCAACTTCGGGCACAACTTGCCGAAACGGCCATCTCAATCGGAAAACTGGCGGCCGCGTTGAGCCACGAAATCAACTCGCCTCTGGGGGTATTACGCAGCGGCATTGAGACTCTGGAGGCGATTGAGCGTTCGCCGGAGAAGCACGAGCGCATGGCTGCGGTGCGCGAGGAACTCTTCCACAGCGTTCTGCAATCCGCCGGTCGAATTGAAGAGGTAACGCAACGATTGCGGCGCTTCGTCAGCCTGGAAGATGCCGAACTAAAGGCCGCCGATCTAAACGAACTACTGACTGGCGTCAAATGGATGCTCGACTCCACGATTGCGCAACGAAACGTGAGGGTGGATCTCGACCTGGAACGCTCCCTTCCCGCCCTGACCTGCCGCCCCCAGTTGCTGACGACCGCATTTTCCAGCATGCTCTCGAATGCGCTGAATGCCGTAAACGGCGACGGTCGTGTCGATATTTCGACGCGCCTTTTGGAGCGCGATGTGGAAATCACCATTCGCGACAACGGCAAAGGCATGACGGCCGAAGAGGCGGATACGATCTTCGAACCGCAATTCAAGGTGGACGGCACACGAGTCGCCAGCGGGAACTGGAGCCTCTTTAACGCCCGTCAGATCGTCTATGAGCACGGTGGATCGATCTCGCTCGATACCGCTCCCGGCAGCGGCACCGCGGTTCACGTCTTGCTGCCCATCCGCGCGTAACCTCGGTCAGTTCGCAGCCGGACGGTTCAGTGCATCTATCACCAGCACGTCGAAGGTCTGTCTGCCTGGAGTAAGCTTAAGCCCTAACTGCTCCTGAATCGCCGTAAAGATCGACGAGCCGTCAGCGCCGGACGTATTCGCGCCTGGGGCCGCATCGCTCGCCGCGGAATCGAAACTGGTCGGCGACCATTGAACATCGATGTCGAACGGGCCTGTCAACCCGGTCCTGTCGATTACCGGGCGGCGCACCATCGCGCCCAGCGTGGTTGCGAAATCGGCCATGGTTCGCGAGCCGCCGCTGATGAACCGTCGCGTTGCCGTGATCATGCACGCCGGCCGCTTCCCCGAGGGCGTCACCGGGCTTGGTCCGCCCGCATCGGTTTTCGCGCGGCCGGCGGGCCAATTGGCGCAGTCGAGAGCCGAATGTTGAATTTGTTTGCCGAGGCGTCCATCTTTCCGCGCGAGCATCAGATTGTAGACGGGTAAGTCGCGCTGATCGCGATGCGTCTTCAGACCGAAACGCTCCACAAGTAAGTTCTGAAGCATCACGCGGGTCTCTTGTTCCGAAGGTGTGGGCCCCGGAGCATAGGCGCCAACTATGTCGTAACCTATGTCATCCGTCCAGTCCGGCAAGCCGACTAATTGGTAATCGAGGATGTGATAGGCGTGATGAATCAAAAAGCGAAGCGGCATGTTAGTGGCGACAAACCGCGCCGGGTCAGCGCTGGAGATCTTTGAATTGTCCGTGCGCGCTCGCGACTGCTTCACCGAGGCAACATCAAACTGCAAAGTTGCAGGCGACGGAAGCGCCTGTGCGTAGGCATTAAAGCAAGCCACGCAAATAACGAAGAGCGCGCCGGCGTTGCTCTTGATGTTCATGCGTCCGTCCAGTATCTCACGGTCAGCATCCGGGGATTACCTGTATGTGAACGGAGTCGCACACGGTCGAGTTACTGGCTCAGCCGCATACATAACAAAACGTTGCATAAAACATTGCGACAATATGCCCGAAAACTAACAAGCGGCGGTAAAATCCCCCTATGAGCGAGAGAGTTTCTCTAAGTCCTGGCGAGAAGCTGATTTTGTTAATGCTTTGCGACATACAGGATCACATGAAGATCACAAACGGCGTAGATACCAAACTGGTTCGCGAGGCGATTCGCTCCGGCAACCTTTGGGGAATTGGCGCCAAAATGGAAGGCGTATTTCACGGCGAAGAGACGCCGGGGGAGATTGTGCTGGAGGCAGCGCGTTTTCTCACCATGTGGGAACGGCTGGAGCAGTCGTTTGCCGTTCTTCCACGCGCGGAAAAGGAAGGGCTCGTCAAGAGCGGCGCAATATCCGGCGACGCTCTTCGATGGCCCGGATTCGACGCGAATAACGAAGCGCAGTATCTGAGCGCAGCCCGTTTCTTAATTGACCATCTGGAGCGTTTCCAGCGATTCAAGGGGCGTGAATTTAATTCTCACGTCCCCACGCTTGACGAAAACCAACGCATGTCGGCGATTTTCGAGCCGATATTTCAAGAAGCGCCGCATGAGAATCTCAGCGCGGCCCAAATATCCGAAGTCCTCAGCGGTAAGCGAGCGAGCAAGCGCACGCCGCTTCGCAAACCGGCCGGCGGAGATATTACGGGCATTCAATAGGCTGCGCCGGATACGGAGCGGCCAAAGAATTGTCCATGTAATTCGATCATAACGAGAGGATTTCGCCGCAATTGAAGAAACTCGCCTGGCTCTGATTTTTATCGTGAGCAGACGCGCTGTCTAACTGTGTTGACGAACGTTAGACGTTCGAAGGCTATCTAAACATGTTGAGCGCGGCCGGGACATTATGATGTGATCTTGTCCCGGATCGCCCGCGCTATTTGATTGGCGCATTTGTAGAATACAACTCGGTGGCCAAGACAGGCTTGCCATTCCATTCCCGCGCAGTCTGCTGATAGCTGAAGCGGGCGAGCGACGGCGCTCCCGGCTTTTTCTCCAAAGCGAACTTCACCCGGAACGAAACGCTGCGCCC
>DATAUH010000235.1:0-2715 GCA_036268375.1 Bryobacteraceae bacterium
CCGGAGCCGTACGGTCCCAAGCTGCATGACGCCATGATGGGTTTTCTGCGGGGGTATTGACGGGAAATGCGATGACGCGGGTGATGAACGTGGACGAGAATCCGGCATATCCGGCTGTGGTGGAAGCGCTGAAAGCCGATAAGGTGGTGTCGCATCTATGAAGGGAACAGCGTAGAAGGACGTCAGGTTGAACCTGCGGTCACCGAATGGTCAGACCGAGGATGTCTTCGACGAACCTACTTGGCCAGTTATGCCGTTCTTCAGTGTCCATTTGACCTGGCCCTTGCGAAGGATGTTCATCGTTTCGAGCCCTTGAAGCGTTCGCCACGCTGCGCGGAAGGACCGGAAGCCCTGACTCGCTCGCAGGCGCCGCTTGATGGCTCGATGATCGTGTTCGATGATGTTGTTTAAGTATTGCACTGGCCGACAACGACAGTGTCGACCAAGGTCGCCGGCCCGTCGCAGTTCTGCTATTGCCCGCGGGTACGACGTTCGATCCACGTTGATCACTCGTGGTCGAGGATGGCCGGGCGAACGCAAAGCCTACAGGAACCGCTTGGCCGCAATCGCATCACGCCTCTCGCTCAGCAGAAAGTCGACGGTCGCGCCGCTGGAGTCCACCGTCCGATACGAATAGGTCCACTTGCCCGTCACCCTGCAATACGTCTTATCCACCCGCCACGACTGGTTGGTGTTCCGGACGGCAGCGGCGGTTGAGTTCCGGTGCATATCGCTGAACCCGGCGCCCGATCGTAACGTGATCGACGGTCAACTTCCTCTCGGCCATGATCTCACGCAACTGGCGGAAGCTCAGCGGATACCGGAGATGCCAGCGCACGCACAGGACGATGATCTCGGCTTCGAAATGCCGGCGCTTGAACAGCGTCGGACACTCGCGTTTCATGCCGACAGAAGCCTATCAGATTGCTCTGATCCGGCATGCAACACTGCCTTCGCGTCTGGATTGCAATACTACCCTCCGCGGAGATACTTTCTTCATGGAAGCGTTCGAACTGCGCTCCAACGCAGGAACCACGGTGTGCCCTTTGTGTTCTCCGGCGAGCATGGGGTATGTCAAGAGTCTCTTCAAAATAATTGAAACAACTTGCCGGGCGCGCATTGAATCGTTTCGCACGCTCAGACGATTGGTAAACCAGTAGTTACACTCCGCCGAAGTCAACTACATTCCCTTTGTTGACAAAGCCAGAAGGCAGTTTGATAATTGACCACCATGAAGGCGATTACCATCCTCCTGCTCAGTTCGCTAACCGCGTTCGCCGCCGCTAATTTCTCGACCGATAAAGTCGATCCCGTCGCGGCCGGCATGGACCAGACGCGCCTGGCCGCCATCCCAGCGCTTCTGAAGCAGTATGTCGAGGCGAACAAAGTCGCCGGGATCGTCACGTTAGTTGCCCGGCATGGAGTCGTCGCCCAGCTTAGCGCCGTCGGTTATCGCGAGCTGGAAGATAAGCAGCCGATGAAGACAGATACGATATTTCGTATCATGTCCATGACCAAGCCAATAACTTGCGCCGGGGTAATGATCCTCGTGGACGAAGGCAAGATATCGCTGCTCGATCCGGTGGAAAAGTACCTCCCCGAATTTAAAGGCATCAAGCTCAACCCATGTGGAACCAGAGTAGGATATAGCTGTCAACTAACCGATCCCACGCGCGCGCCCAACGTGCTGGACCTGATGATCCACACCTCCGGAGTCGGCGAAAGTTCTCGCGGCAGAGGCGGTACCGCCGCACCGCCCGCTAGTCTCGCGGAACACATCTCGAGCGTGCAATCCGCCACGCTGCTCTTCGATCCGGGGAGCGCGTGGAACTACAGCAACTTCGGCATCGCGACGCTGGGAAGGTTGATCGAAGTCGTCGCCAAGGTGCCGTACGAGCGCTTTATGGCCGAACGGATCTTCCAACCTTTGGGAATGAAGGATACGACGTTCTTTCTGCCCAGCGATAAGCAGAACCGTCTGGCAGCCCTTTACACTTACGAGCCCGATGGCCTCAAGCGAGTCAACCGAAATCCATTCACTTACCCTTCGCCCGATTCCGGGCTGATGAGCACAGCCGGCGATTTAGCCCGGTTCAGTCAGGCGATGCTCAACAAAGGGACTCTGAATGGCGCTCGAATTCTATCGCCGCCAGCAGTGGAAGCGATGACGCGCTCCTGGACCGGCGACATGAAGGCCGGATACGCTCCCGGCGTTGGTCAAGGTTTCGGTTTCGAGGTAGTTCGCGAGGCGCTTGGCACTTACCGCTACACATCCATCGGAAGTTACGAAAAGGCCGGAGCGTTTCGCACCTACTATTGGGTCGATCCCGCCAAAGACATGCTGGGAATAATCTTGATGCAACGCACCAACGGTGGCGCCGCGTCCGATACCGCGGATGAAACCAACGCATTTATGGCGATGGCGGCGGCGGCCATCGATCGTTAAAGCCGCGCCCAAAACACATTCAATCTATTTGAAAAGCGCCTTGAAGCCGGGTTACCTGCCATGGTCGAATTGCTTTGGCTGGGAGCCGATCCTCAATGTCCAATAGTCCACGGGTCTCATCAGGCAGTTACAACGCCCTGCATCTTGCGTTACTGATCGGAGTTTTTGCCGGCGCTGCATTCCTGGTTCGAGGCCAGGAGCGCGACCAGACGCCTGCCGGCCGCAAGTTATTCCAGAATCTCTGCACATCCTGCCACGGAGAGAACGCG
>DATAUH010000236.1:0-5093 GCA_036268375.1 Bryobacteraceae bacterium
CAGTGACCAACGCAATTCGCATGGTTTCGAAATAACCAGGAAAGGTTACGCGGAAAACAGCGCTTGGAGCATCCTGCGGGCGCGGGATGGGTGTGCCCTCTACCAGAAACCCGAAGTCCCACTCGTCTCCGGCCAGCGGCAGGTGATTGATCGCACTCGCGGAGCGCACCCCCGGCACAGCGGCGACGCGTTCCAGCGCACTGTGAAACAGTCCGAACCGTTTATCGAGAGGTTTGTAAGCAGGCGCGGATGCGTTCACCGTCATGCTGAGAAGATTGTGGGGATCGAATCCGGCATCGACCGCGCTGAGTTTCCAAAGGCTGTGCAGACTGAGCCCGGCGCCCGAGAGCAGCATCAATGAAAGTGCGATTTCGGCTACGACTAGTGCTCCACGCAACGACGCGCGTGAACTGCCTCCGGCCCCCCGGCTGCCGTCTTTGAGCGCAGACTGCAGGTCTGGGCGCGAAAATTGCAACGCGGGCACGAGACCGAAGAGAATCGCCGTCAGCGTGGAAAGCGCAAACGAAAACAGCAGAACGGGGGTTCCAAGGGCGATCTCGCGATAGCGAGGTAAGGTAAATCGGCTGGCTTCGGGAATGCTGGCCGTAAGCGCGCGAATTGCAAAATAGGCCAGGGCTAAACCAACAATCGTTCCCAGCACGGATAGCGTGAAGCTTTCGGCCAACAATTGGCGAATGATATGGCCGCGACTGGCTCCGATTGCGACCCGCACCGCAATCTCTTTCTGACGTCCGGTGGCGCGCGCAAGGAGCAGATTCGCCACGTTGGCACAGGCAATCAGCAACAGAAATCCGACCGCGCACAGCAAAGAAAGCAGCGCTGGACGCGCTTTGCCCACGACTGCTTCCTCCAGCGGCCGGATACTGACGCCCGTTCCGGCGTCGGTCTTGGGATACGCGGCTTCCAAGCGGCGAGCGATAGCGGACATTTCGGCGCGCGCCTGGTCGATCGAAACACCCGGCTTGAGACGGGCAAAAACACGCAGAGAATTGCCCCCGCGATCATGCAGGCGGGCCGGCGTCTCTACCAGGGGCGCCCACAGTTGCGCATTTTCCTGCCAAAACGGCGGAAATTGGAAGCCTCGCGGCATCACGCCCACCACGCGATAACTTTCGCCATTGAGCGTAATCGCGCGTCCCGCAATCGCCGGGTCCGCGCCGAAACGCCGCTGCCACAGACCATAACTCAACAGGACAACGTGGTCGTCATCGGGCAAAAATGGGCGGCCAAGCGCTGGTTTTGCCTGCAGGACGTCCAAAAGCGACGGAGCCACATGAAGGCCATCGACCTGTTCAGGACGGCCCCCGCCGGTAAGCGAGACGCCCCACGCCTCGGCCGATGCGATGGATTGGAACACGTGCTGCTGCTCTGCCCAATCCGCGTAATTGGCATGCGCAACCGGAAAGGCATCGCCTGTACGCAGGTCCGATTGCTGCAGGAACAGCAAACGCGAGGGATCGGCGTAACCGAGTGGCTTCAACAGCACGTTATAAACCACGCTGAACATCGCCGTATTGGCTCCCGCGCCTATAGCCAGCGCGAGAACGGCGATCAGCGCGAAGCGCGGTGATTTCGCGAGCGAGCGAACGGCGTATCGAATTTCGGAAAACAAGCAGGCCTCCGCCCGTTAGACGGCGGGACGCGCAAACAGACAGCCGGAAATTACCGCTTTTAGATAACCTACGCAGGCATGAACTTCCGAAAGCGGCACGTGTTCGCCGGTACGATGCGCCGTGGTCATAGCGCCAGGCCCGAAAACGACCACTTCCCGTGCAAGCGGCCGCAGGTGCGCGGCTTCCGAGCCGAATGCGATCGTCGCCGGGACTTTGCGCGTCATGATGGAAAGCATATCGATCAGACGCTGAGTGCGCGAAGGCGCGAACGCCGGATCCATGCGATGGACTTCCAGTTCGGCGTCATAATCTTTCAGCTCACGCGTAATGAGCTCGGCGGCGTACTCGGGAAGTTGCCCGGGAATGGGCCGCCATTCGACCACCAAGCGGCATTCCCCCGGCACGATGTTCTTTGCGGTTCCGCCGTGGATCGTCCCGACATTGAGCGTTGTGTACGGCGGGTGAAACGCAGGGTCGCGGTCCTTCTCGAGCTCCGTCGCCACGCGCTCCAGCGCCAGCGCAATACGCGCAGCGTCGAAAATTGCGGAATGTCCGTGTGCCGGGAACGCGCTGTGCGCCTCCTTACCGCGTACGGTGATCGTGGCGAGCGCGTACCCTTTACCGGCGCGGACGCCGTGCAGGCCTGTGGGCTCACCGATGATCATTTGGTTGCACGTAAAGGCCTTTTGCGCAGCCAACCGCTTCGCGCCCACGCAGCCCACCTCTTCGTCGGCCGTAATGATGAGAGCCAGGGGCTCGCGCAACGTTTCAAGCTTCAGGCCGTCAACAGCGGAGAGGGCACAGGAGAGGAAACCTTTCACATCGCAGCTGCCGCGTCCGTACAACAGGCCGTCGCGAATCGCGGGATGCACCGCCTCTTCCCAGGTCTCCTCGAATGGAACCGTATCCGAGTGGCAGACAAACGCCAGTTCTGCATGCCGGGCAGTCGCGTTGCGCGTGAACGCAATCAGATTGGTTTTCGAAATTCCCGCGGAATCCGTATAACTGTCGAATGTGACGTCCCAAACCGCAGGGTCGAGACATGCAGTGACGTAGTCGATCACCGGCCGATTGTCCATCGAGGAGACCGAGGGGATCGCGACTAAATCCGACAGTAACTCTTCGACCGTTTTCATGCGGCGCCCCAGAGTTTGCGCTGCACGGCCGCGAAGTTGCCGGTGATTTCTTCTTGAAGCGCGTGCCTGCCGCCGCTCACAACCATTTTTCCTCCCACGAAGACTTCCCGAATTGCCGCGCGGCCGCCGGAAAACACGATGTTGCTGAGAAGCGCGTCCGGCGACGCGCCGGCAATAGCAGGATCGTTCAAATCCACAGCGAAGAAATCCGCGGCACCGCCCGGCTCCAACTTCACGGCTGGAGCGCCGACGCTCTTCGCGCCGGCCTGAGTTGCATAATCGAACAACCGGGCGGCAAGCCCGTCACGGCTGATATCCGGCGCGAGCACGGCGCGCTCCAGCAAGCGGAGCCGCTGATGGTACTCCAACTGCCGAGCATCCTCCAGCAAATCGATCTGCACATTGCTATCGGTGCCGAAGCAGAAGGGAACGCCGGCGGAGGCGAGCTGGCTATTGGGGCCAATTCCATCCCCCAGGTTGCGTTCCGTGGTCGGGCAGGCGCAAATGCTCGCTGCGGATTCACGGATTGCGGCAATCTCATCGTCCGTAATGTGAACGGCGTGAATGGCGGTGAAGGATGCGTCGAGAATTTCGCATCGCCGGAGCAGTTGAAACGGCCGTTCGCCGTACTCGCCTTCGCAGGCTTGAATTTCGGCCGGCTGTTCGGCCACGTGCATGTGGACCTTCATGTCCCGCTGGTTCGCGTAGGCCCGCACCTCCCGCAAGTACTCGAGGGGAACCGCCCGGATACTGTGTGGCGCAACCGAAACCCAGGCGCGGTCGCTTGCATAGCGCGCTGCCAGCGAATCGTGCAGGTCGTCCGTGTCGCGAATGAAATCCTCAACGCGCGGCGTGATGAAGCGCGCCTGCAGCGGATTGGGCGGCTGATTCCATCCGGCGCGAACATACGCGGTGCGCTGCAACGCGATGCGTAGCCCAACCTCATGAGCGGCCCGGACCACGTTATGCGCAAGTAGATTACGCTCCTCATACGAAACGCCATCCGCGGCATGATGCAGATAGTGAAATTCGCCAACCGTGGTGATACCGCTGAGCAGCATTTCGAGAAAGGCCATGCGCGCCACGTGGTAAATATCTTCCGGCGACAGCTTGACGGCCGCGTGATACATGGCCTCCCGCCACGTCCAGAACGTGTCGCGGCCCGCGGCGGTGCGGTTTTCTGTGCGGCCTCGGATGGCGCGTTGAAACGCGTGTGAGTGGGCGTTCACGAGACCCGGCAACACAGCGCGGGCCGCCAACTGTATAGCGGCGTGAAGGTCCTCTTCGCGGCCCGTCACGGCAATAACACGGCCCGCGTCGTCACAAACGATGGCCCTTCCACTTTCAAAACGGCCGTCGCGATAGACGAAGTCGGGCAGCCACGAGGTTGTTGAAGCGGACGGCATGTGGATGTCAGATACCGCTGGCGCGCAACCGGAAACTTTCGGTCCGGCGCCCGAAAGCGTAAGCAGCAGCCATGATCAAACAGGGCGACGTGTCGAGGACCCGCATCCGCTCCATGTTAGCGCCAGCTACGCAGCGCTATCGGCAAAAGCTCTTTCGAGAAGGTCGGGAACGCCCAGGCGGGCCGCCCAAAGCTGCAGGTAATTACGGTCCAGCCCGGGATTCGTGACAATCACGGTTCCGATATCATTCCATTGCCGCTCCGAAACCGATCCGCCGTCTTTGTACCAGCGAAGCTGGCTAGTACGATATCTTCGGCGCTGGATATAGGGCATTCAACGCTCTCTCCATCCAGCGAAACCTGCGCGACTGTTGCCCGTTGCAACTCGCTCGCGTGAAACTCTGTCTGCGCGGGGAAGAGATCGATCTTCCACCCCGAGGTCATATGAATTACGTTAAACGAACGCCCATCCCGTATGGCCGAGCGCATTGCATCCGCGTCTGCATACCATTCGCTGCCGAGCGCGGCAACAAGCCCTTGCACATGAAATGGGGCCATGCGGACGATTAGATCGACATCTTGCGTAGATCGGGGAATGCTCCGGGCGGACGATGCAACCGAACCGACAAGGGCGTACGCCAGACCCAAACTATCGAGCGCGGCCCTCAAGGGCCGTAGAGGATTCACGTAAGCCCGGCAAACTCCGCGCCATATACCTTCTCGAACAATTGCTCGCCGAGAGTCAGGCGCGCACGCCGAAGAAAGATTTCACGATCGCTGGCATTCGGAAATCTCTCCCGCAGGCCGGACTCGCAAAGCGCATTTACCATCTCAGTCATCGTAAACACGCGCGCGATTTTCTCGCCCGGCGTCATGCGCCGGTGAAGATCCACATACACCGCCCAAGCTTCTGGACTC
>DATAUH010000237.1:0-4937 GCA_036268375.1 Bryobacteraceae bacterium
CGCAGCAGATTATGATAAATCCCCGTCAATTGCACCGTCGCCGGACGCCCCGCCGCTTCGCTGTTCAGTCGCTGAATCGCCACATCGAGATCAAACAGCAGCGTACGCTCGCCATCGTCCCGCACCATGCTCTGAATCCAGAAAAATGACGCCAGCCGCGCGCCCCGCGTCACCGGCCGCACATGATGCAGGCTCGTCGCCGGGTACAAAATCATGTGCCCCGCCGGCAGCTTCACCTCGTGCGTCCCATACGTGTCCTCCACCACCAGTTCTCCGCCGTCGTACTCGCCCGGCTCCGCCAGAAACAGCGTCGCCGAAAGATCCGTGCGAATACGATGCGGCGTCCCTGGGACCTGCCGGATCGAGTTATCCACGTGCGTGCCGAAGTTCTCTCCGCCTTCGTAGCGGTTGAAGAGTGGCGGAAACACGCGCGCTGGAAGGGCTGCCGAAATGAACAGCGCGTTCGCCTCCAGCGCCCTCAGAATCGTGTCGCCGATTTGCGCCGCGGCCGGCGAGCCTTCTCGCAATTGCCGGTTATTCTTTGTCATCGAGGATTGATGTCCCGCCGTTACGCGTCCATCTACCCACTCGGCCTGGCTTAAAATCTGCCGCGCCTGTTTCACCTGCTCTAACGTCAACACCTCGGGAATGGGAAGCAGCATGTCTCTTTTCCTGATCTCCGCTCAGAACTTGAAATGCAGCCCCACCAGCGCCGAGCGCCCCGCTCCCGGCACGATGTGCGCCGGATGCAGCTGGTCGTAGTAGTAGCGATTCGCAATGTTGCTCACGTTCACCTGAAAATCCAGATACTCCGTCAGCGGATGTTTCACCATCGCGTTGAAAACCCAGTAGCCCGGAACTTCTTTCAATAACCCAGTCGTCGCATCATATGGGGCTGTCGAACTTGCCGTGCGGCTCGAAACGAAGTTGCCGCCAACCCCGCTCTCCCACCTCTTGGGCAGCCGGAACAGGTTCCAGAAGTTCAGCGTGTGCCGTGGAACGTTCGCCAGGCGCGCTCCAATTGACAGCGGATAGTAGTTCGAACTCACCACCGTGCCGTCCAGGTTGGCGTATCCGCTTTGAAAGTCCCAGCGGCTCGTCACGCGCATATGTACGTCGATCTCCGCCCCATTCACGCGCTGATTTCCCGCCAGTACGTTCAGTAGCGAATTCGTCGGGTCCGGCTCTCTCGCATTCAGCTTGGTCGTTTGGAAAACCGCCGCCCGCAAAGACAGCCGTGAATGCGGCAAGTCCCACTTCGTGCCAAATTCGTACGTCCGGTTCTTTTCCGGTGGCAGACTCGCCGTGCTTGCGCTCAGCGACAGCGACTCCGCCGATGGATTGAACGACGTTCCGGCATCGAAGTAGATGCTCCCGACCTGCACCGGCTTATACACCACCGACGCGCGCCAGCTCGGCATCTCATCAATCCGCCGGTACGATGCCACCGTCCCAACCGACTGATCGTAATGCGTGTTGAAGCGGTCCCAACGCACCCCACCCGCCACATTCCAGTGCTTACCAATTTGTACGCTGTCCAGCGCGTACGCCCCCGCGGTTGTCGAGTCCGTCCGCACTCGCGACGAAATCGCCGCAGAGCCCGCGAATGGCTGATACGGATTCGGCGACAGCAGGCTCGTGGTTGGCACGCCCGTCCACGTTAGCCGCGTCGGGTCGGAGGTCTCGCGGCCTCCCTCAATTCCCGCAACCAGGCTGTGCCGCAGCCCCAGCCAGTCAAAGTGCCCTATCACATCCAATTGCTCATCGAGGAACGTCTCCACGCTGTTCACGGTAATTTGGTTGCGGTTAATCGAGATCGCGTTCAGCGGCGTCGTTGCCAATGTCCCCGCGGGAATTTGCGCCTCGGTTATCTGCGCGTCACGCACATAATTCGCATAGCGCACCTGGTCGCGCAGCGTGAAATGCTTGCCTGCATCGTGCTCCACTTTCACCGTGCCGATGTCGTCATACGTGCGCAGGAAGTTACCGTTTTGAAACCCGTAGTAATTGGTGCGCGGCACTGGCGCGGGCTGGTTGAATAACCACGGAATGCCGTAGTCCGGGTTATCGTCCGCGTTCTGATGAAAATAGTTGAAGCTCAATCGCGTCGACGTGCCCAGCCCCAGCGCCAGCGACGGCGCAATTCCAAACCGCCGGTTTTCCGCAATGTCGCGCTCCGCCACGCCGCCCTCATCGCCCATCACATTCAAGCGGAACGCGCTGTTGTTGCCCAGCAGATGCACCGGTTGATTCCAATCGAGCGTCAGCCTCCGCGTTCTGTCCGTACCCACCTGAAAATCACCCGCCCAAAACCGGTCCAGTCCGGGCAGTTTCGTCGCCTGATTCACCACGCCGCCGGTCGAGCCCCTGCCAAACGTCACAGACGAAGGTCCTTGCAGTACCTCCACTTCCTGCATATCAAACGGATCGCGATAATAACTTCCGAAATCGCGCATTCCGTCAATAAATAGATCGTTGCGCGCGGTAAATCCGCGGATCGTCAGGTTGTCTCCCTGCGCGCCGCCCTCGCCTGCCGCCAGGCTGATGCCCGCCACATCGCGCAGAGCGTCTCGCAGCGTGGTCACGCCCTGTTCTTGCATTAATGCGCGCGGTACCGCCGTAATCGTTCGCGCCGCGTCCAGCGGAGCCTCCGCAAATTTCGGGGACGCCGTTGCCAGTGGGTCGATACCACCCACCACTTCGACCGATGTCGAAACGCTCGTGACGTCGATGATCACCCTTGACGAAGAAACAAATCGAAATGCCAGCCCTGTGCCCACCAGCAGCCTGCGCAGCGCCTGCTCCGACGTGTACTCTCCCGAAACATACGCCGAAACGATGCTGCCCATCTGCTCTTTCGCCAACTCCACCTTCAAGCCGGTCGTCTGCTCGAATGCTTTGCGCGCCTCTTCCAGCGGCTCCGCCGGAATGTCGAACTTCCACAACGGTAATCTGCCCGATATCGCTCCTGCTTGCGCGGCAGGCGTCGAAAGCGCAACCGGCAGCGTCTGCGCCGGCGCAGCCTGGTATGCCTCCTGCGCGTGCGCAACACTAATCATCTTTGTGCCAGTGGCGGAGTACGCCACCAGAATGCCTGCCGCCGCCCACCGGTAACCAATGGGCCAATTCTCGCGCTTGCCCCTCTTCTGCTTCTTCGTTGTTTTTGTCGTTGTCGTCGTCTTCATCGTCGGCGTTCCTCGGGAGACACTTCACCTGTTTTCTCCGGCGCTCAAGCAGCCGGAGACATTCGGGTTGACGCCTATAATGAAGAGGCTGTCAGCCCTCGGGTTGACACGCGCGGGTCTTCATGTCGCTTCGCCAAAAGATCCATGAAGACCCGCTCTCAAACTATCCTCGTGAAATCGCGCAGCGCCGGTACGCTCATCCGGCTCGCGACCATCTTCTACTTCCCGCTCACCTGCGCTGGCCCTTCGGCCAGTCCACGCTCTTCCGCACAACTTGCAACTCAGTAGCGGATTTGCTCTCGTGACTTTTCCATATTATGGAATACAGCCGTAGCAAGTCAACGAAAATCAGCAAGTGAGTTGCAACTAATGCTGGGCGGCGATTTCGCGCACTGGAACGTAATTCTCCGCCCCAAACGGCAGCCGTAGTAACGTGCGGCGAGTGTAATACTGTTGCGATTTAACCTGCAGGTTAACCCTGCGCCGGCTTCTTTCGTCGCGCCGGACCACTGACGCGCTCTGAAGTTGTCGTCACCGCCGCCTCTAACCGCCGCGCGGTCTCGTCAAACTCCGGCCGTGGCCCATCCCATCGCAGTTGTTCCACGTCCTCGAACAACGCAATGTCCGTCCGCAACGTAGCCAGCGTCCGAAACAACAGCGCCTTTTCCCGCTCGCGGTCCAACGTCGCCGCCAGAGAACTCGCGCCGTTCACATTCACCTTCCACTCGCCCGCGTCCCGCGGCACGTTTTCAATGTGGCCGAACTTCGCCAGCACCGCCGCGCTCGATTTCGGTCCCCAGCCCGGCAGCCCCGGATATCCGTCCGCCGCGTCTCCAACCAACGCTAAATAGTCCGGGATCGATTCGGGCAGCACGCCAAACTTCTGCCGTACGCCCTCTTCATTCAGTGTCACCCGCGTACGCCGATTCACCTGCACCACGCGATCTCCGCTGACGCACTGCCCCAGATCCTTATCCGGCGTGCAAATCAAAACCCGATCGACTCTCGCGTCACGCGCGGCCGCGGCCGCTCCTGCAGCCATCGCGTCGTCCGCCTCAAACTCCACCATCGGCCACACCGTAATCCCGGCCGCCGTCAGCGTGTCCTCCAGCAGCGTAAATTGGCTCAACAAATTCGGGTCGACGCCCTCTCCGGTCTTGTACCCAGCCCACAACCCATTACGAAACGACTCGATCACGTGGTCCGTCGCCACCGCCACATACGTTGCGCCGTCCTGCATCATTCGCAGCAGCGAGCCAAGCACGCCGCGCACCGCCGCAACTTCCTGCCCGCTCGCGTCGCGCGCCGAAGGCAGCGCATAGAAGTGGCGAAAGAGTTCGTAAGTGCCGTCGATCAGATAGATTTCCAAGGGTGGTCTCCAGCATAGCGAACCCGGCGCCTATCGCCGAACAAGAACACTAGCGCATCAGTTCGAGCGGAGCATTAGGATTCACAGTGAGAATGAACCGGCGCAGGTCCTCTTTCGAAGCCCGGGCGATTCGGCCACGCCAACGTTTCGCCCCCACGCAAAAGCCACCTTGCCGTCAGCTACGTGCCACTGCTGGATGATGTCATACCCGCCGCGCGGCGTATCATACACCGGTCAGCGTGACCGGGATGTCACCGGAGTAAGCGCCACGCCAAGCCCTACGCGCAACTTTCGCCCCCCGAAAGTACAAGAGTTCCGCTGGCGTCGGCTGAAGAACGGTTTGCGCCAGAAGCCGCCAGCCGCCGGCAGTCACGGGTAGCGCT
>DATAUH010000238.1:0-6242 GCA_036268375.1 Bryobacteraceae bacterium
AAGGGCCTTATGCGGTGACGAACGGTTACGCCATGACGCCGCAGCCGCCTTCGGTTTACATCGACGGCTTCTATTGCAACGGCATCGCCGCTATCGCCGGCCCGGTCTCCGGCCTGCCCGGGAATGTCTATCAGCTCGGTGTCTTTGTACCGGATCTTGCGGCCCTGCTGCAGAATTTTCCGGACTTGAAGAATTTCACCTTCCCTGCGCAATCGTCCATACAGATCGCGATCAGTGGGGTTTACAGCCAGACCGGCGTTTTCATCAATATTAAGTAGCGTCCGCGGATCGCAGCGTCCGCGGATCGGCCAATCACCGCATTACATAGAATGCGGATCAAAATAGAAGAGTACGACCACTCGCTTCATGGCAGCGAGGGAGGAGATCGCTATGGCACGAGTTTTCATTACGGGATCGTCAGACGGGCTGGGGCGGATGGCGGCACAGCTTCTGGTTGAGCAAGGACACAGCGTGGTTTTGCACGCGCGGAACGAGGAACGCGCGAAGGTAGCGAAGGCGCAGGTTCCACAGGCGGAAGGCGTGGTGGTGGGCGATTTTATGAGGCTCGCCGATGTGCGCGAGGTCGCGCGTCAGGCGAACGCGCTGGGAATATTTGATGCGGTGATTCACAATGCGGCAGTTGGGTATCAGGAGCCGAGACGGATGGAGACTGCGGACGGGTTGGAGCACGTGTTCGCGGTGAACACCCTCGCGCCTTACATGCTGACGGCGCTGATCCGCAAGCCGAAGCGCCTGGTATATCTAAGTTCGATGCTGCACAAACGCGGAGACGCGAGCCTGCAGGATCTGAACTGGGAGAAGCGCAAGTGGGATGGCACGCAGGCATACTCGGATTCGAAGCTGCACGATTTGATGCTGGCGTTCGCAGTGGCGCGGCTATGGCCCGATGTGTTGTCGAATGCGCTGGAGCCGGGTTGGGTGGCGACAAAGATGGGCGGCCCGGGCGCGACCGACGATTTGAACCTGGCGCATCGCACACAAGTGTGGCTGGCGGCGAGCGATAACCAGGCGGCAACGGTCACCGGGGAGTACTTCTATCACCAGCAAAGGCGCGAACCGTTAGCCGCAGCCCGTGATACAGAAAAGCAAGACCAGCTTTTGAAGGAGTGCGAGAAGTTCACGGGCGTTCAGTTGCCGCTTGCTGCGGCTGTGGCATAAGTCAGCGGCCCTCGCGGGTGAAGAGCTCGAAGGGCGCCCAGTAATAGGGCTTCGCGTAAGAGCCGCCGGCGTGTATGAGGGACAGTTTGGCTTGGCGGAGCGCTTCCGCGGGCGCGACACCGTCATTGATGGCCGAATAGAGGCGCTGCATCAAAAGAGCCGTGGATTGGTCGTTGACGTCCCAAAGCCCGGCAATTACGTTGCGAGCGCCGGCGCGCAGAAAGGCCCAGGCGAAGCCAACCAACCCTTCACCCGCGTAGGTTTTGGAACCGGCGCTGCGGCAGGCGGAGATGGTTACCAGGCGGGCATTGAGGGGCGCCGCCATGACATCGCGCGCAAAGAGTTTGCAGCTTGCAGGCGCGCCGGAGAGGATGACGGCGGAATCGAGCGGGTCTTCGCGGTTGGCGACGGCGTGCGCGGCGAAGTGGATGAGGTCGAAAGAGGCCGGCGGATCGGCGGTATAGGCCGTGGGAGTAGCCTGATCGCCGCGCAAAACTTTTTGACCATCCTTCGGGAGCGCTGCCGAAATGGAAGCGATCTCTTTGCCCGCGAATTCGAGCGGCGGCAAGGAGGAATCGGCGGGGTGAGGGTCGCCAATCAGCAACGCGGTCTGTGTAGCCTTTGACGTTGGTCGAGGAGAATCGCCCGAAGAGATGAGGTAGTCCAGAGACGGCGCCACCGAGAGCGTGACCGATTCGATCCAAGGTTTGCCGGCATCGCCAGGTGAAGGCAGTGCTTCAAAGTTCAGCCCATAGAGCGCGCCGTCGGGAATGATGACAACTTTTTGCGCGGAGCTGAGGGCGCCGAGCGCGGGGCTGAGGAGTTCTTGCGAGAGTTCGCGCGCGCTGGAGGACGGAACGTTGAGCGGATCGCGCTGCGCTTGAATGACGGCATTGAAACGCGCCACCTGCGCGCTCAGAACGGATTGAGAGGGCAGTTCGAAATTGCGGATTTCATCGGCGGAAACCACCCAGAGATACGATCTCGTGCGGCCCAGCCAATACTCCAGCAGCACCGTGTGATTGGCGCCTGCGAATTTACGATAGGCCTGTGCGCCGCGGGTCTCGAGCACATCGTTCTTGCCGATCCGGCTGGCGAGGACGCGGGAGCGGCTGGATTCCGCTACCGCAACGGCGCCGTCATGATCGCCGGTTTCGGATAAAAAATCCACGTAGTTTTGATAAAAACGAATGAGGCTGCTCAGGTAAGACAGCTTGAACTGATCGCGAAGGAGCTTGGCCTGGCGGTCACCGATATCCGCGAGCGTAGTTTGAAATTCGAGCTTAGCCTCGCGCGTGCGGTCTTGGGCGCGGTAGACTTCCGCAAGTCCGCCGTGCGCTTCGAGGACCTCGGTGGGGTCGCTTGAGGGCAAGGTGGTCGCTTTGCCGAAGAGCTGTTCGGCCTCGTTCAGATTGCCGCGCCTGAGCGCGATGCGGGCCTGATTATTTACTGAGAAGATTTCCGAAAGTGCGCTGTCGGTCTGGTGTTTTAGTTCGAAGGCGCGGCGGTTGTACTCCTCGGCTTCATCGAGCTTGCCAAGTTCTATATAGGTGGACGCGAGATTGCTGAGCCAGCGCGCGGCATCCGTTTTGTCGTCGATTTGGCGCGCAATTTCGAGCGCCTCCTGATAACCCTGCGCGGCGGCTTGGAAATTGCTGTTGTAGAAATCGACGTTGGCCAGGTTGCCAGTCCACATCTGTTGCTGGAAAGGATCGGGCGCGTGCCGCTTGGCCCTTTCCAGACTGGCGCGGGCGCTGTCCAAATCGCCCAGGCGCTGGTAGCAGAGGCCGGCGTTGCCCTCATCTTTGTTTACGGAGGTGGCGGCGCCGAGACTTTGAAACCGTACTTTGGAAGTTTCAAACCAGAAGACGGCTTCGTCGAAGCGATGTTCACTGACGAGGGCCACGCCAAGATCGCCAGCCGCCTGCATACCAAGATAAGGTTCGTTCAGAGTTTCAGCCGCGTCCATCACCTGACGCAGTTCCGCTTCCGCCTCGCCGACGTGATTTTGCAGGCGTAAGAGGTTGGCGTGCTTAAGGCGAATCTGCGCAATCAAAAGTGGGGAACCGGCGGTGGTGGCGCAACGCGCCGCCTCGTCGAAGGCTTTTTCCGATTTGGCGTACTCGCCCTTGCGATACTTGGCTTCGCCGAGAAGTAGATAGAATCGCGCCCGTTCCAATAGCAGCGGGGATTCGGGCTGCCCCACGCTTTCGAGCAGATCGTTGGCCTTCGGGTAAAGACGAAGATCGAGCAGCGCTTCGGCCTTGATCAGCCGGGCCCGCCACAAAACGGCAGGATTTTGGGCGCCCTGAGCCAACGCGATGGCTTTATCGGCCTCTTCGCTCGCGGGCTCGAACTTTTCCTGGCGCAGCAGACGGGCCGCCGTTTCGACGTGCCCGTCGGGCGCTTCGCGGCAGGCGCTCAAGAAAACGAGAGCTAACAACAGGCTCCGCATTGCGCTACCAATCGATGACGCCTCCATCCACGCAGCAGTTTTGCGTGTTGCCATCGACGGGGCATCCCAGATCCACCTCGATCATGGTGATGCGGCGGCTGGTTTCGGCCATCTGCATCTTGCCCAAAGTGATTACGCCGAAGCCCTGAACGCGGATGACGTTTCCGTAGATTTCGAAAGGTGGGCGCTCGACGGCAACAGAACTGACGATCGACAGGTTCGTAAAACCGCGCGACTGCGGAAGTTTGCCGTCGGTTGGCGGGGCGTTCAGCTGAGAGCGCACCCGCGGCGCAAAAGACGCGAGGTCTTTGGCGTTGAAGAAGCTGACCAGCTTTTGCAATTCCTGATCTTGGGGAAATGCCTTCATCGCAGCAGGAAGAGTGTTGAGGCGGTTGAGCGTGTCAGTCGCAAGCGTCGTCGAAACAGGAGCGCCGGCAATTTGGAGATTTTCAAACTGCGTGCCGGTGATGTAGATCGCGGTGGGACCTTCTTTGACGGGATGCCGTGCGGTAACGCTGGCGACAACGCGGTCGGCAGTGACGACATCACCGATGTTCAACTTCTCCACAGTAGCTTTCGCAAGCGTGTGGTAAACGACGTCCTCTTCCTGTTCTGGCTTGTCCCGTTTGTAGGTGATGGAGCCGATAACTTCCGCGGTGGCGCGCTCGAACCGAACGATTTCGCGATAACGGAAGGGGCCGACTCGGTCGACGCCGTAGCCGCCGGTATCGGGTAGCGCGGTGGCTCCCTGAATCTCAATGATTTCGTGAAACGGGCTGGTGATGCGGCCCGACGCGCAAATAGCTTGTCCTTGAAACCGAATTCCCATCGACGAAATTCTCCTCTTCGTTGTGCGAGATTGTTTAGCGACCTACGACTTCAAAAGAGTAATCTGAAATGCGGGGGCCTGGCGCGCCTTCGGCATCCACGCCGTAGACGCTGAGCACGTAATCACCGTTTTGAACGCTGGCGGACGGCAGGTAGACCGTGACGGGCTCTCCGGCCCTTGGCGGCGCCGTCTTTTCGACGAACTCCTTGCCATCGGATTTGCGGTGGATGACGCAACGGTAGCTGGAAAAATTCTGGTCGGGCGGCAGATCGAAGGCAAGAGTGATGGGCGTAGTGGCCGGCGGATCGATCTTCACAGCTTCGCCTCGGGAAATGGCGCCCAGAGAGTATTGCAGCGGCGCCTGAGGCTCCGTTAGCGCGCGATGCAGGCCGGGAATGATCACGCCGCTCTGATAGATCACGACTGACGCCAAAAGGACCGCGGCGGCAGCGGGCAAATAAGACGCCGGCTGGAGCCAGGCGCGCACGTCGGTAAGCGCGCTCCACCAATCGATGCGAGATTTCCGCGTTTCGGGCTGGTGAGTGGCTCTCGAGGGAGCCGGTGAGGGCTCGGCAAGCACGGCTTTCGCGTGGCGCACGAAATCCAAACCCAGCTCGACGCCGACGCAGCAGTCGGTACATTCAAAAAAATGGCTCTCGAACTCCGCGGCCTCTTCGGTCGAGAGCTCTCCCAATAGATACCGCTCAGCAGCCTGCAGTTCTAGCGCCTGACCATGATCCATGAGGTATCATCCATAAATTAGTGCAACTAGCGCAGCCACCGTTTCATCCTGTGGCGCCTTTTCCAGCGCTTGCGCCGCGTTCTATTTCTGACCGAAGGCGGAGGCGCGCGCGGTGTAGCAGCACACGCAAATAGTCACGCGTTACGTTCAGATCCGCACAGACGCGGTCCTTATCTTCTTCTTCGAGAAAGACGCGGCGAAGCAAATTGCGATCTTTTTCGCGGAGATCAGCGAGAATGCGGCGTACCATTTCGCGGCGCTCGCCTTCGACGGCTCCCTCTTCGGGACTATTACGCTCGTCGGCCTGCTCCGGCATGTCCGGAGGGATTTGGTCGTGGCGCGTGTAAGCGCGAAGGTATTCCAGGCCCGTATTGCGGCACACAGTAAGCACGAAGCCCGGAAGATTGGCCGGGTTATCGAGCGTCTTGCCGATTTGAAAGTATCGCAGTACGCGAAGAAAGGTCTCCTGCGAAGCGTCTTGAATCAGTTCGGGGGAACGCAACAGACCACGCAGTTTGCAACGCACCGGAACGCTGAAGGTGGACACAAGACGGCCTTCCGCGCCGGGGTCGCGATCGCGCAGCGCCCGCAAGAACTGATCATCAAACGCGTGGTCCAACAAATCTCCTGGTACGTAAGAAGATAGCAAAGCGCCGCCGTAGTTGGAGGATCTTTTGTTGTAACGAGATGCTGCTGCGTGTGCGATCACTGTGGTGTCCACGCGAATCAAACTCGGCTGCTGGCTGGTCGGACTCAACATCTACGGCGACCAGGTGAGTTGGAAGCAGTACGGCGGCGGCCGCCCTAAATCGGAGCTTTACGGCATCTGGAACGTGCAGCACGCAACTACCGACGGCCACACGGCGGTTCCGCCTTCCCAGCAATTCCGCCGTCTGATCTTCGATTTCCCGCAACTCCTCTCGGTTCAAAATCAGGACAACACTTTCTCCGCGTACGGCGCTGGCATCGACGCCAAAAATAACCGGTTGACGCTCACAAACCGAGGACGTGCAGGACAGCCCGCAGGTAACTTTACC
>DATAUH010000239.1:0-16205 GCA_036268375.1 Bryobacteraceae bacterium
TTTCTAGCAGCATGCTAATTCTTCAGCAGGTACGCCCGTGAGCATTACCGGTTTGAGCCGGCGTGAGCGCCAGATTATGGACATCCTTTACCAGCGCGGTAAAGCGTCGGCCAATGATGTGCGGGATGCCATGCCGGACGCTCCCAGTTATTCCGCCGTGCGGGCGATGCTGCGCGTGCTCGAAGAAAAAGGCCACATCCGGCACCAGGAAGAAGGCATGAAATACGTGTACGCGCCCGTAATCGCTGCTGGCAAAGCGAAGCGCTCGGCGGTGAAGCACGTGCTCGACACTTTTTTCGGCGGCTCTCCCGAACAGGCGGTCGCAGCTCTGCTCGATGTCTCGTCCAGCCGCCTAACGAACGAAGAGCTGGATCGTATGGCTCAGTTAATCGAAAAGGCCCGGCAGGAGGGCAAGTAAATGTCGCATTGGAATGAATCCGCCACGCTGGCGTTTCTATTCAACCTCGCGATCAAAGGCACGGTGTTATTTCTGATCGCATTCGCCGGCGCGTTTTGCTTGCGGCGACGCTCCGCCGCCGTCCGGCATCTCGTCTGGATGGGTGCGTTCGTCGCCGGGTTGGCGTTACCGCCACTCTCCCTCTCCGTTCCGGCGCTACATGTTCCTCGCGCTCTATGGCTGCCCGATCCCACTTCCTTCGTTACCAGCACTCGAGCAAGCGCGTCCGAACAATCTGTCTCGTCGCCTGCCCAGCAAGTAAATTCTCCGGCCATGCCGGCGCGCGCCGGCGTCAAATCGACCGCTTGGGGCGAATGGCCGCTGTACATCACGCTCCTGTGGGTTCTTGGCGCCACAATTCTGCTGGCGCAGCTTGCATTCGCGTATGGCCGGCTCGCATGGGCACGCCGTCGTGCGCCTGCGTTCGATGCACCGGTCAACCCGCCCAGCATCCCGCTCTTGCAAACGCCTGATGGGTCCATGCCCATGACATTCGGAGTACTGCGTCCGGTAGTCTTTCTCCCGGCAGACGCGGCATCTTGGCATCCCGAGCGCCGCGCGATCGTGTTGCGCCATGAAATGGCTCACATCCAACGCGGCGATGTCCTCACTCATCTGGTGGCCCGCGCATCGCTGAGTCTCTACTGGTGGAACCCGCTCGCATGGAGGGCGTGGCGTGAATTTCTCAAGGACGGTGAGAAGGCCGCGGATGACCTGGTGCTCGAAACCGGCGTGCGGGCGTCTGACTACGCCGGCCACCTTCTCGAAATCGCCCGTTCGATGAGGGCCGAGCCTGCGACCGCCTGGGCGGCAGTCGCCATGGCACGGCGCTCGCAGCTCGAAGGACGCCTGCTTTCGATTCTGGATTCGGAGGTCAGCCGCAAATCCGCGCGCCGCTTTTCTCTTTTGGCCGTTATGGCCGGAGCGATCCTCTTCTGCGTGCCGTTCGCTGCCGTGCGCGCGCAATCACAGGACCCTGCGATTGCCGCCGACGTTGATGCCACCATACGCGCTGCCGCGGCGCAAAAGAATCACGAAATTCTCGACAACGCTGCCGCTGCTTTTGAGAAAGCGCAGAAGTACGACACTGCCCAGACCCTGCTCACAAATGGTCTGAAGATCCGAGGCGACGTTTCCGGCGAACAGAGCGCCGAATACGCCGCCGGACTCGTCAAGCTAGGCGATCTGGAAACCAAGCGCAATCGCAACGACGAAGCCGCCGCCTTCTACACAAAAGCAGTCAGTCTTGGGGATCGCGCCGAAGTGGCGCCCGCGCTGGTTGATCTCGGCACAAATTCCATCGGGCACAAAGATCTTGCCGCCGCCGCCAGCTTCTTACAGCGAGCTATCGCGGTATCGAACTCGCCAAATACCACTGGTCTGGCATACATGTGGCTGGCGATGATCGAGCAAAACAATCCAGAGCATGCAGCCGAAGCCGAGGAGGATTTCCGCAAATCGATTGCCGCGCTAGACCCGAAATCCTCCGAGATGGCGACCACGCTCAACCTATTCTCCGTTTTTCTGTCCAAGCAGGGCCGCGCCGCTGAAGCCGAACCGTTGCGTACGCAGGCAAGCTCCCTTCAGCAGACGCTCGTGCGCACGGGTATTTCCGAGACGGACGTCATGTCCAAATTCGTATTGCATGCTGGCGGCGACGTCACCAGGCCTGAACTTCTCCGCAAGATGGAACCCGAATACAGCGAAGCGGCTCGCAGCGCTAAGTTGGAGGGAACGGTCGTTCTCTACGTAACCGTTCAGCCAGACGGCTCCGCCACGCCGATTCGTGTCCTGAAATCGCTGGGTATGGGGTTGGATGAAAAGGCGATCGAAGCTGTCCAACAATGGCAGTTTAAGCCAGCCACGAAGAATGGCGAGCCTGTCGCCGTAGTGGCCACGATCGAAGTCAATTTCCGCCTGCTGTAGCTATTCGTCGTTCGCGCTCGGCAACAAAATCTCGACGGTGGTTCCTGCGTCGTCGTGCGCGGTCACTGACAACTGGCCCCCGGCCTGTGTCACAATTTCGTACACCGCCGAGAGCCCCAGGCCAGCGGCTGCGTTCTCAGGGTTTGCGGCGGATTGCGACGTGGAGGTTTCCACCGCTGCGTCTCGTCTGGCGCCGGTATCGCGCACCCGCACCAACACGCTGTTCTGCAAAGCGGGTTCCGCGCTCTCCGCGTCCGTTCGCCGGGCCAGTGCAGTCTCGATGGTTAGCTTGCCGCCTTCCGGCATGGCATCACGCGCATTCACCACCAGATGGATCAGCGCCTCCTGCAGCGCGTTCTCATCTGCAATGACTGAATCCAGCAATGGCTCCAGCCCGAGTTGCAACTGAATATTTTCCGGCAATATCGCCCGAAGATGGTTCCGCAGGAGCAGGATCAGCGCATTCAAATCTACGTGGCGGAGCCTTCTTCGCGGTCGCCGGCTGAATGCCAGCAACCAACCCGCTAACCCCGTTTTTTTGCGATCGCCGCTCATCGGTTGGTTCGAGTTCTCGTTTACTTCACGCAGCATGCTGGTTCTCTGCAGCGGCGCTTCCGTACCGTTATATTTAGTCGTTAACATGACGCTCTGGTTGGGCGCGATCTCGAACGCCGCTTCGCGTTTTCGGGCACACTTTGCCCTATGATCTCGCCGAACAACACAGCGCGGCCGCTGTTACGTTCCACAGGCTGTCACCCGATGAGTTCGTTTTTTCTGGAGGGCGTCACGGCGGAGTCGACCTCCGGGTATTCACCTTCAGGGTCCAAGGGCAAGCCTGATGTGCCCATTGTGGCTCCTTTGCGGGCGCCCGCCAATCCGAAATTCTTCTGAGATCCGATTCCGCAACTACGGATTTCCGAAGGACCTTCAACCCGGTCCTGACTGTGCCAATGGTCGCCGCTGGTGTCTAAATTCGCACACTTGCTCCCTTGAAGCCGGGCCTTTTACAGACTCGCGCTCCGTATTTTTCCGGATTCCAAGCTTCTGAACATCGGGCTTTAAATTGATTGAGGCTTATCTTTTGGCGCCTTGTACGAAAATTCTCGGCGGGAGATAGTTCAGTGCAAGCACGGCCGCGATTGGTACTGGCTGATGATCACGAAACCATGCTGGAAGAGATTTCCAGTCTGCTCATGTCGGATTTTGATGTAGTTTGCGCCGTACACCATGGCCAGGCACTCATTGAGGCCACTCAGGAGTTACAGCCGGACGGCGTCGTTTCCGATATTCACATGCCCCTTATGGATGGAATTGGGGCCTGCGAATGCCTCCGCCGTGGCGGATATGTCGGCGCTGTCATTCTTCTAACCCTGCACAACGAACTCGTGCTGGTGGAACGCGCTTTCCGCGCTGGCGCTTCCGGGTTTGTCCTCAAGGTAGACGCCGCCGACGAGCTGATTCCCGCTATTTACGCTGCTCTCGCCGGTCGTAACTACTGCTCCCGAAATGTCGTCTCTAGTTAAGGGACCCGCCTGAGAGTAGCTCGTCCGCTAGATCTTGCCCTCAAGCTCTTGACTTATGTGGTATCTTGCGAGCGGCTGAGACTGTTGTCATCTGAAAGCGTGGATTCGCTCATGCCCAGAGTCAAAGTACTGATTGCGGACGATCATGCCGTGGTCGCGGCTGGTCTAAAAGCTCTGCTGGAGGACGAATTCGATCTGCTCGGCGTCGTTCACGACGGCCGCGCGCTGCTCCAGGCTGTCGAAGAGCTCCATCCCGATGTCATCCTCACCGACATCTCTATGCCCTTGCTGAATGGTCTGGACGCCATTCGCCAAATTCGCGCCCGCTGTCGCGACGCGCGCGTCGTAGTGCTCACGATGCATCGCGAAACCGAGCTCGCAGCGGACGCGTTTCGCGCCGGCGCTTCCGGTTATGTGCTCAAGATTTCACCTAGTGAGGAGTTGATCGCCGCCGTGCGCCAGGCCGCCGAGGGCCGGGCGTTTGTCACTTCGCTTCTCGCCAAAGATCTGATCACGCTTTTGATCGAAGCCGGTCAATCGCCCTCTTCCGGTGAACCGCTCACGCCGCGGCAGCGCGAAGTGCTACAACTTATCGCCGAAGGCCGCACCATGAAGGAAGTCGCTAATATTTTGCATATCTCTCCGCGCACGGCCGAGTCGCACAAATATGAGATTATGCAAACGCTCGGAGTTAAAACCACAGCCGAGCTTATCCAGTACGCTGTGCGAACCAAATTGGCAGCGAGTTAGAAGTGTCTCCCGATTCCGAGGGCGGCTCGCTCAAGAATCCGCTCCCATCGAGCCCTTCCGGCGATACATCGGAGCCCGCGTTCGTTTCTCCGCCTAATTACGGCCTGCTGATTTTTCTGGCCGTCGGCTGCATCGCTTTCGCCTCCGCCGCGGCCTGGTATTACTCCGTCGAACGCCGCCAGGCGCAAGCCGACGTCTCGCAGCAAATCGCCGCCGTCGCTGAGATTCAAGTAGAGCAGATCGCCAACTGGCGCGCCGAGCGTATGGGTGATGCCACCGTTCTCATGGCTGATCCCATCGCGTCCGCCGCAGAGCGTATTCTCGACCACCGCGCCTCCACTCGCGACCGCGAAGATGTCACCGCGCTCTGCACTCGAATTGCTCAGACCTATCACTATGCAGGGGTCGCATTGGCGGATACTTCCGGCCTCATCCAGTTGCTCGGGCCCGCGAACACGAGTGATCCTGCCGCACGCGCTCTCATCAATCAGGCAATTTCAGAACAAAAAGCGGTCCTGTCCGACCTCGCGCTAGAGTCGGGCCGTCCCATGATGCATGTCGCTGTGCCCGTCGCTCATCGCGGAGCCGTTCTTCTGGACATTGATCCTCAATACTTTCTCTATCCCTATCTCGCCGCGTGGCCGGGAAAGACCGCCACTGCGGAATCGCTGCTGGTTCGCCACGAAGTCGACGATATCGTTTACCTGAGTCCGCGCCGCAATCAACTCTCCGGCTCCGCCTCCGTCTTTTTCCGTCGCGCGCTACCTGATTCCCGCCGCCTGGCCAGCGCCGATTTTGAGCTTGGCTGGAATACCCGGAGCACGGATTACCGCAGCGTTCCTGTAATCGGAACGGTTCGCCGCGTTCCGAACTCGCCCTGGTATCTCATTTGTAAGATCGATGCAGCCGAAGCGGTTGCGCCGATCAAGCATCTGGAGTTGGACATGATGCTGGTCGCCGGGATTATTTTCCTGGGGGCAGGGGTGGCACTGGCATTCTTGTGGCGTAACCGGCGAACCACCCTTCTGGAGCAGCGTGAAGCCTGGTTTCGCGGCGTCACTAATGACACCCCCGCATATCTTTGGATGGCTTCGCCCGAAGGTAAGGGATTCGTGAATCTGACGCTGGCGCGTTTTCTCGGATCGACAGAACCGCCACTTTCCGGTTACCGAGCCACCTACGCCCATCCTGATGACGCCAAGCGGGTCGTACCGGCATTTCGGGAGGCGCTTCGTACGCATTCGGAGTTCTCCGCCGAATATCGCCTGCGGCGCTGCGATGGCGAATATCGCCGGATCCGCGACCGTGGCCTGCCGCGCTTTGCTCCTTCCGGTAAATTCCTCGGCTATGTGGGGGCCATTGAAGACGTCACCCCGGAACATGACGCGGTAGAGCAATTGCGCGAGGCCAACGCGGCGCTTGCAGGCGAACTGTCGGAACGAACCCGCGCGCAACAGGAAGTCCATCGCCTCAGCTCACGCCTGATCGGCGCTCAGGAAGACGAGCGCAAGCGCCTCGCCCGTGAGCTGCATGACGATCTCAACCAGCAGATCGCGGCTCTTGCCATCGCTATGGGCAGCTTAAGGCGAGTCATTCCCGATGAACTGACCAAAGCCAAGGAACAAAGCGCCCGGATCTTGCAAAACCTACTTCAGCTTTCGGAAGCGGTGCGGCGCGTCTCCCATCAACTTCATCCCGCCGCCCTCATCTACTCTGGCCTGGCTGCCGCGCTTAGCGAATACTGTGCCGAATTTCAGGCGCTCACACATATCCATGTCGATTTGAAAATCGAGGGCAATTTCGAGGCTGTCTCTGCCGAACAGTCCCTCGCGGTCTATCGCATCGCGCAGGAATCGCTGCAGAATATTGCGAAGCACGCCCACACCGTCCATGCTTCCATGGAATTGACCTGGGCCGACGGCATCCTCCGTCTACGCATATCGGACGAGGGTGTCGGTCTCGGAGCCGCTTCCCTTACCTCCACTAACGGCATCGGCCTGGTGACCATGCGCGAGCGCGCTCGACTGGTGGGCGGGACTGTGTGCGTGGAGCGTGGCGCCCAGCGCGGAACCGAAGTCACGCTCGAAATTCCCATATCCCCAAAAGCCTCCTCACCAATCCGCGATAACCCCGTCCATTAGCCAAAGAGGGGTTCTATGCTAATTCGTCAATTAAGTGTCGTAGTGTCTCTCGCCGCGCTGTCTATGCCGGCGCAAACCGTACTTACCTTGCCTGAGGACAGCCCGCGCGCCGTAGCCGCCCAACGGGTCGGCGTCACCGATGTCACCATCGTGTACCACCGGCCGTTCGTAAAGGGCCGCAAGATTTGGGATGGCTTAGTGCCTTACGGGCAAGTGTGGCGCGCCGGCGCCAATGAAAACACCACCATCGAATTCAGCGGGCCGGTACTTGTCGAAGGTAAGCCGCTCGAGAAAGGCATCTATGGTCTGCACATGATGCCCGGCCCGGATGACTGGACTGTCATTTTCTCGAAACAAGCAGGCGATTGGGGCAGCTTCACTTACAACCAGAAAGACGATGCCCTGCGAGTCGCCGTCAAGCCCGCTCCCGGCGAATTTCACGAGGCGCTCGCTTACGATTTCGACGACTTGAAGACCGATTCCGCGGTTGCGCGCCTGCACTGGGAGAAGTTATCCGTTCCGTTCCGCGTTTCGGTCAGCGATGAATCGATTATGGACAACTTGCGCAGCCAACTCCGCGGCGGCGTCCAATATTCCTGGGCCGGTTTTGACGAGGCCGCTCAGTTCAGCCTCAATCGCAAGGCCGATCTGGAGCAGGGGCTGAAGTGGGCCGATTCTTCCACTCAAAGCGAAGAGCGTTTTGAGAATCTGATGACGAAGGGCGAAATCCTCACGGCGCTGAATCGAGGCGGCGAGGCTACCAAGGCTCAGCAACGCGCCATGGAGGTGGGCAATCCACTACAGCTTTACCAGTACGCGCGCAAACTCATGGTGCAGGATAAAAAGCCGGAGGATGCGTTCGTTGTGTTCCGCACCATTGTGAAGCGATCGCCCGACAGCCTCGCCGGACATCTCGCCCAGGCGCGCCTCTATTCGGCCGCCGCTAACTTTGACGGAGCCGTGAAAGAGATGAAAGCCGCGCAAGCTATACCCGGGAATTCGGAAGCGCAGGTGAAGATACTCGAGCCAGTCGTCAAGAGGCTTGAGAATCACGAAGACATCAATAAGTAGTTACGAAGATACCGCGGTGTCTCCCATCGCTTCCATCAGGCGCGCATAACCTGTCCGGCTTACCGGCAGTTGCGCGCCTGTTGTCAAAATCGCGACCCGGCTGTCTTTCGCGTACGGCTCGATCCTCGCGATCCGCTCCAAGTTTACAATCGCGGAACGGTGGATGCGCACGAAGCGATTACGATCCAGCAGCGCTTCAAGGGCGCTGATGGTCTGCTGCTTCAAATAACTCTTGCCTTCACTGTGCAGCGAGACATAATCGTCTTGAGCTTCGGCATAATCCAGCTTTTCGATCGGAATCACGTGCACCTTCGCGCCGTCACGTACAACAATTCGCGTGATCTCCCGCTCCGTAGCCTGCACGGGTTTCGAGGCGCCACCGGACTTCGCCCGCTCCAGAGCTCTTTCGAACCGTTCCGCCGTAAATGGCTTCAGTAAGTAGTCGGCGGCCTGTGCATCGAACGCCTGCATCGCGTACTGATCGTACGCAGTCACAAAAATTACCGCGGGCTTCGCGTCAATCAACTCCAACACCTCGAATCCATCCAGTTTCGGCATCTGTACGTCTAAAAACACCAGATCCGGCGAAAGTTCGTTGATGGCTTTCACGGCCTCGAAGCCGTTTCTGCACTCCGCGGCGATTTCAATTTCCGGATGCGGCCCAAGCAACTCGCGCAAATATGCGCGCGCCAACTCTTCATCGTCCACCAGTATGGCTCGCCATCCCATGGGTTCACTGTATCGCGACTTCTGCCGTCTCGGCCTTGTCGCAACTGTATGTCTGATTGACCTCAGCCGCAGTACGAAACCCGTTTTCTTCGGCTTTGATTCGCGCTAAAATATGCCCCAGTAATCTGTTTGTAACAGGGGGAGTCTCTTAGAATGAAGCGAATTCTGCAAGTGTGCCTACTCGCGGCATGCGCGGGCGGAGCTATGTTCGCACAGGACATTTCGGGAACCATCGAAGGTTCCGTGGTCGATCCGAGCAACGCGCCGATACCAAATGCCAAAGTAGCAGTCAAAAACGTGGACCGCAATGCGGTGGTCCGGACCTTAACAACTGATGCGGGCGGCAACTACTCCGCGCCGCTAATTCCGGTAGGCAACTATAGCCTCACAGTCGAAGCCAATGGCTTCAAGAAGGAAAATCGCACCGGCATTGTTCTCAATGTCAATGACGATCTGAAGATCAATATCGCTCTGCAGGTGGGCGCGGTTACCGAGACCGTCGAAGTAAGTGCATCCGCGGTGCGAGTGGAACTTGGATCTCCAGCAAACGCCACCACGATCGAAGGCGTCCAGGTGCGTGAATTGACCCTCAACACGCGCAACTATGAACAGTTGGTTTCGCTCATGCCCGGCGTATCGGCGAACACTACCGACGAACTTTACATCGGAAACTCGGCGCCTAGTGGGTTCGCGGCTACGCTGCCGTACTCCATCAACGGCATGCGTAACTCGTCCAATAACTGGACCGTCAACGGCGTCGATAACGTTGACCGCGGCAGCAACCAGACGCTGATGACGTTCCCTAGCGTCGACGCGATTGACGAATTCAAGGTGGAGCGCGGACTCTACACCGCCGATACCGGCCGCGCCGGCGGCGCTCAGATCAGTGTTGTGATCAAGCCCGGCACGCACCAGTTTCACGGCAGCCTCTACGAGTTTTTCCGCAACGATAAGCTGGCGGCAAACAACTGGGAAAACAATGCGGCCAAAGTTTTGGTGAACGGCAAAGTTCAGGTTCCGCCATTACGCTGGAACGATTTCGGCGGCACCGTCGGCGGCCCGATTTTCATTCCGGGCCACTTCAATAAAGACCGCAACAAGACCTTTTTCTTCTTCTCCGAAGAGGCGCGCCGCATTCACACATACACCACGCTTGCTCCCACGCTGCCAACCACGGGCATGCTCGCGGGACAGTTCAGCCAGCCGGTCTGCATTAGCTACACGACCGCTTGCCAACAGACGGCTACCAGCATTCCCACCAACCTCATCAATGCCAACGCTGCGGCGTACATCAAGGACATTTTTGGCAAGCTTCCTCTTTCAGGAGTAAACACAGTCGCCGGAACCACGGCATTGCAGTTTCCTGTACAGAACATCTACAACAGCCGTCAGGAAATCGTTCGCATCGACCAGAGCTTCAGCGACCGCTTCCATGTCTGGGGCGCTTTTGAGAACGATGCCATTCCGACCACCGAACCCGGCGGCCTTTTCACCGGGTCTGCTATACCGTACCTCGCGACCACGCAAACCAATTCGCCAGGCCGCAGTGTCACCATCCACTTCGAAAATATCATTCGCCCAACGCTGATCAACGATGCGGGCTTTAATTATTCGCAAAGCGCCATCAATTCTCGTCCCGTGGGTATGTCGGCGAAATCGGCCAATCCGGACATTAATCCCGCCGAACCTTTCGCGAACGTAAACGGGGTGGTTCCCGAACTTACCTTCACCGGCGGTTCGAGCGTCCTCGGTTATGGTCCATATAACGAATACAACAAGAACTTCACCGGCTTCGACAATCTGAACTGGATTCATGGCCGCCACAATTTCCGCTTTGGCTATTCCATCAACAGGTATAACAAGACGGAAAACGCAGCCAATCAAGAAGGTGTCTTCGGTTTCAGCAGCACCGGTGTGCCGACGGGTACTTCGACTTTTCAGCAGTCGTGGGCTAACTTCCTGCTCGGAAATGTCGCGACGTTCACCATGCCTTCCACCGACATCACTCCCGACCTTTGGGCTTGGCAGCACGAAGCCTACGCCCAGGATGACTTTAAGGTAAGCTCGCACCTTACCGTATTCCTCGGCGTCCGCTGGTCGTTCTTTGGTCAACCCAGTGATACACACGGCCTTCTGGATAACTTCGATCCCGGTGTGTATGTGGCGGCCAATGCGCCTAAGATCGATCCCGCGACCGGCAACCTGATCCCCGGCACCGGCGTGAACCCGTCCACCAACGGGATCATCGTCGCGGGTAAATCTTCGCCCTTCGGCGACCTCATCGCGCCGAATAAATATCACAACTTCGCGCCGCGCGTGAGCATGGCGTGGGATCCGCTGGGCGACGGAAAGACCGCCATTCGCGCCGGATACGGTATTTACTACGATTCCACTCTGTTTGGCGGTTACGAACAGAACTCTTTTGCCAATCCACCCTTTGTGCAAAGCGTGAATTATTCGAATGCGAATTTCAGCAATGTCGCAGGCGGTACGGCAGGAGTCAATCTGTCCCCGCTAGCGTTGCATGCGACGCAATTGCCGGCGCTGGTTCCTTACAGCCAGCAGTGGGATTTCGACATTCAACGCCAACTGCCCGGCCAGACGCTGCTCGATGTCGCCTATGTCGGCACCAAGGGCACGCACCTGCTCGGTATCGTCGATATCAATCAAGCGCAGCCGGGCGCGGCATACGCGGCCGGTTTGCACACGGCTAACGGTCAGACCGTCTTTACCACGGCTGATGACCCGCGCATCAACGCTATCCGTCCGTATCTTGGCTTCAATGCGATTAACACGATCGAATCGGCCTTCGACTCCAATTACCATGCTCTACAGGTGATGGTGACTAAGAAGATGGCCTCGGCCGGCACGGTCGGATTGTCATACACCTATTCCAAGGCGCTTACCGACAATAGTTCCGACCGCAGCAACGCGCCCCAGAATAGCTACAACTGGCATGAGGGCGAGTACGGCCCTGCCTCGTTTGACCGCCATCACATCTTGACGCTCAACTATGTATACCCACTGCCGTTTTTGCGCGGACACACTTTTGTCGACCGCGTTCTCGGCGGCTGGCAGCTCTCGGGCATCATCGCAGCGTCGACCGGCCTGCCTTCGACCGTGACCACGTCGAATGTTGACCCGGCCGGGCTTGGTCTTCTCGGCTCCAGCGCGGCCAGCAGCCGCCCTGACATGGTCTGCGACCCGAACGCTAACGCTCCGCACGTGTTCAACGGCATCACTGGCACGGGTCAGCCCACCTGGTTCAACACGGCGTGTTTCCAACCGACGCCACAGGGCGCGATTCGTCCCGGCAACGCCGGACGTTACACCGTCCGTGGCCCTGGTTACTTCAACTGGGACATGGCGGTGATGAAGGAGTTTGGTCTAAGCAAAGAGGGTCGCGTTCGTATGCAGATCCGCGGCGAAGGCTACAACTACCTCAACTGGGTGAACCCGAGCGGCTTCGGCAGCACCAATATCACCAGCACGCTGTTCGGCGAGATCAACTCGTTCCGCGCTGCGCGCCGCGTGCAATTGGCGGCGAAAATTACCTTCTAGGTAACTTGGCCAGCTAGTAACCGAAGGGCCTCCCGGCGCTGCTCACGAGCACAGCCGGGAGGCCCTTCGCGTTTGCGGCCGGTCGCGCAATTCCTACGTCCTGCTAAGCGACTTCAACCGCAGGATACGCCTCGATGTATTCCTCTCCGTCGCAGCCATAATAGGCGACGGTGCGTGCCGCGAAATCCACGTCATACCGGACTACTCCCGCCTGCCACGTTGCCCCCAGAAACTCAGGGAACGTGCTCTCTCCGGCTTGATCGGTGCGCAAGGCGCGAATCAATGCCTCGCGGTCGAATTGCGGCACATCCGCAACTCCCGAAACCAGCGGCGTACCTTGTGAAACCACCGAACCATCCTTCGTCAGATAAATGCTTTGACAAGACGGCAGAGACCAGATATTTCGTGTGACGCCCGCGCGCCGCAGCGTCTCGGCCAGATAAGGAAATCCGCCTACTTTCGGCCGGACTGCCATGGCTCGCTTCAGGGCGGCCTCGAGATTTTCGATTGCTTTACTCATTTGTTCTCCGTTTGTGGATGGCGCATCGTGCACTCACCCCATGGGTAGCTGCTGTATTCTGTGAACTCGCTATTTTAGCGAGCAGGCGCCACAGCGAAACCATTCTTCCGCCGAAGCCACTTTGCCGCAATCGCCGGGCGCCATATACTGCATGAAGCGAATCCCCGACGATTCGGAAAGGCAAGTTCATGAAAATATCTGCTCGGGTGGTATTCACGGCTCTGTCGCTTGCCGTGACTCTCGTAGCCGCGACGTCGATCAGCGGCGACTGGAAAGTCCAGATGTCCATTGCCGGAAATGACAGCCAGTTGTCCTGCACCTTCACGCAAAAGGACGACGACATCACCGGAAAGTGTACTTCCGATCAGGGTTCGCTCGATGTGAAAGGCAAGGTTGCGGGCAACAACGTGTCGTTCAGTTATCAAACCGAATACAACGGCATGCCGCTGACGGTAGTCTATACCGGCACGTTCGATCCCGATTCAGGCATCAAAGGAACCGTCAACGTGCCCGAATTTAACGTCGGCGGCGATTTCGTCGCGACTCAAGCAAAGAAGTAGCGCGCGAGCCGGTCTAGCCCTAACGGTTTCTAACAAACCAATCGACATAATTCTGAAAGCGCTTGCAGGCGTGTCATAATAGGCCCGAATGAAGCCAATTAACCGGCGCCAGCTCCTGCGTGGAGCTGCTTCCGCCGCTTTACTCGCGCCTTCCGCCTGCGCGCAAGATACGCGCATCGCTGGCCAGGAGATCGAAATTCAAATCGCTCCCGTCAGCCCTCGTACCTTCCGCCTCACCATCTTTCCGCTCGCCAGCGGCAATCCCGCGCCGGTCGCCGATGACGGATCCCTCGTTCAGTCGACGTGGGGGGCGCCCGTCCTTAAAATGCGCGGTCCGCTCAAGGCTCAAACTGTGAAGGCGGGCGGCGTCTCCATTCAAATCGCGCCCGACCCGCTGTCCTTTACCATCCAAAGTCCCGCCGGCGAAACGATTCAAAAGATCTCCATCGACCGTGAAACGGCCGTCGTGAGCTTCCAAACCGGCTCCGCGCCCATCCTCGGCCTCGGCGAAGGCGGCCCTCAGTTCGATCGCCGCGGCGAAACCTTCTCCAATCGCAGCGGTCAGGGCGGCTATCAGCTACGCACCTTCGGCGGCCGCGTACCCATCCCGTTCATCATCGGTTCCGGCGGTTGGGCGATGTTCATCCACCAGCCCTTCGGGAGCTTCGATTTCACCGGCGCCGAAAGTAAGTTCACGCCCATGTATCCCACCACGGCGGTTCCCGGGCCGCCCCCCGCGCAGAACCAGCCGCCCACTCCGCCCCCGCACCAGCCTCTCCCCATCGACCTCTTCTTCACTACCGCGCGCGAACCCGCCGTCATCATGGCCGAGTACGCGCTCCTCACCGGCAAGCCCGAATTGCCGCCCCTGTGGGGTTTCGGCTACCAGCAATCGCACCGCACTCTTCTTGGCCGCGACGCGGTTCTGGCCGAATTGAAAACCTTCCGCGAAAAGCAACTACCGTGCGACGCCACCATCTATCTCGGTACCGGCTTCTGTCCCGATGGCTGGAACACCGA
Organism: Bryobacteraceae bacterium; assembly: GCA_036268375.1. Lineage (GTDB taxonomy): Bacteria > Acidobacteriota > Terriglobia > Bryobacterales > Bryobacteraceae > PALSA-243. The sequence continues at coordinate 14,259 of DATAUH010000239.1, forward strand.
TAACGGCGAGTTCGCGTTCAACAAGCGTATCTTCCCGGACCCGAAGGCGATGTTCGACCAGATGCACGCCGACCACTTCAAGGTCGTCCTGCACGTGGCGTATCCCGTCGGCATCCGCAGCATGGAAGGCGCTGCGAAAGACAAGTGCGATGCTTCGCGCCGTGCGGAAACCCAGCCAAGCTGCTATTGGGACATGCACCGTCCCGTCTTCGCTTTGGGCGTCGATGGTTGGTGGCCCGATGAAGGCGACGCTCTCAACACCCCCAGCCGTCTCGTTCGGAATCGCATGTATTGGGAGGCGCCGCAACTCGATCGTCCCAATGAACGCCCGTACGCGCTTCACCGCAACGCCTATGCCGGCATGCAGCGCTATGCGTCGTTTCTTTGGTCGGGAGACGTCAACTCACAGTGGGAAACTCTTGCGCACCACGTTCCCGACGCCGTCAATACCTCGCTCAGCGGCATTCCTTACTGGGGCACGGATATCGGCGGCTTCGTCCCGACTGCCGAATATGACGGCGAACTCTTCACCCGCTGGTTCCAGTTCGCGGCCTTCAATCCACTCTTCCGTTCACACGGACGGATCTGGCCGCTCCACTTACCTTGGGGCTGGAACCAGGGCGAACCGCCCAAGATCACAATGGATGAGACCCGGAGCTACCATCCAGATCCATCCGTGTTCCATAACGCCGCGGTAGAGCCCATCTGCAAAAAATATCTGGAACTGCGCTATCGGATGATGCCGTACCTGTACAGCGCAGTTCGCGAGTGCACGCAGACGGGCATGCCCATTATCCGCGCTCTCTGGCTGCATTATCCCGATGACGCTACCGCGGTTGCGCGCGGCGACGAGTATCTCTGGGGCCGAGATATCTTAGTCGCGCCCGTGGTTGAAAAGGGCGCAACCTCTCGCAAGCTCTATCTGCCTCGCGGGATCTGGCACGATTTTTGGACCAATGAGCGCCACGACGGCGGCCGCGAAATCTCGCGCGCCGTCGATCTCGAGACCACGCCGCTCTATGTTCGCGCGGGCGCCGTCATCCCGATGGACCCCGTCCGTCAGTACACTGCCGAAAAGGTTGACGGACCGACGGAACTCCGCGTCTTCCCGGGAGCCGATGGTAACTTCCTCCTCTACGATGACGACGGCGCCAGTTTCGATTACCGCAAGGGCGCTTGGACCGCCATTCAAATCGCTTACAACGATGCGCGCAAAACCGTGTCGCTGCGCGCCGCCCATGGCTCTCCCAAGCGAAAATTTCAAATCAACGGCAAGACGGTTGATTTCACCGGCCGCGCCGTGGAGATCAAACTGTGAGCTTACCTTTAAAAGTTACCTGGTCCGTCGGCTTAGTAACTTCGCTGGCATTCGGCCAGTCAACTTACCCCGACTTGCTCAATCAGTTCCCATACCGCAATCTCGGCCCATTTCGCGCCGGCGCTTGGGTGGACGCTATCGCCGTCTCGTCGAAGCCGCATACGTTTTACGCAGCCGTGCGCACGGGCGGTGTGTGGAAGACGGTCAACAACGGCACTACGTTTGAAAATGTCACCGATAGCGTCGGGCTCAACTCGGTTGGGGCGGTTGCGGTAGCCCCCTCGGATCCAAATACGGTTTGGGTCGGCTCTGGAGACAACACCCTAACCCGCAGCGCTTACTACGGCAACGGCATGTATAAGTCGTCCGATGGCGGCGCCCACTGGCAGCGCTCGGGTCTCGAAGACACGCAGCACATTGCGCGCATTGTCGTTCATCCCACCAATCCTAATATCGTCTGGGTGGCCGCGCTTGGCCATCTCTTTTCCCCCAATTCCGAGCGCGGCGTCTTTCAAACCACCAATGGCGGCAAAACCTGGAAGAAAGTTCTCTATCGCAACGACAACACCGGCGCCGTCGATCTCATCATCGATCCGCGCGACCCAAATGTCCTCTACGCCGCGCTGTAC
>DATAUH010000240.1:0-10767 GCA_036268375.1 Bryobacteraceae bacterium
CTGCATCTGCTGCATCAGTGGGAACTGCCGGTCGCGTTGCGCCGTGTCGATGACGGAGAGGACGCTGACGCCCTTTGGGTCGAAGCCGGTATCGACGGCGGCCAGGTTGCGCAGGCTGAACAGGAAGCTGGAGCCGCCGGCAACCAGACAGAACGCGAAGGCCACCTGCACGCCTACAAAAAGACGGCTGATTCGCAGACGGCCGGCCTGGCCGTGGCGGTGACGCAGTTCGGATATCGGAGCCGTACTGGTAGCCTGCCACGCCGGTAGAAGGCCGAAGAAGAGCGCCGAGGCGGTGCAGATCGCTGCGCAGAACAACAGTACGCGTCCATCCAGCGCGAGCGTGAGTTGCACGGGGTCGGACTTCGTCGAAACCATAGCCACCAGCGCCGGAGTTGCAATCGTCGCCAACAACCAGCCGAAGAGTCCGGCTGTGAAGGACAGCAGCAGGCTCTCGGTCAATAATTGCCGCACCAGGCGCGTACGGCCCGCGCCCAGCGATACGCGCAGGGCCATCTCACCCGAGCGCGCAACGGAACGCGCCAGCAGCAGGCTGGCTACGTTGGCGCTGGCGATGAGGAGCATGCATGCGGACACGCCGAGCAGAATCCACAGGGCTCGGGAAAACTTCCGCCGGAATCCGCCCGCGCCGTTGGCCCCGGCATTTACCACGATGATTGCCGCACGCATTGATTGCTGTACGTCCGCGGGCGCGTTGCTACGCCGAATGCTGAGCTCCTGATAGCGATGAAAGCTCGGCTGGAGGCGCGCCGCCAGTTGCGATCGCCTGACCCCGGGCGTGAGATGGCCCATGAGGCGGAAGAGCCGAACATCGTCGGTAAAGATGCCGGGGTCGAACATGGTTACGGGCAGCCAGACGTCGACGAGGCGGCCGGGCTCTGTGCCCGAAAAACCTTTGGGAGCGATGCCGAGGATCGAAAACGGCCGGCTGTCAATCACGAGCGTGCGGCCCAAAACCGCGGGATCGCCGCCGAACCGGCGCTGCCAGTACTGATAGCTCAGGACGGCAACGGCGCGAGGAGCTGGGTAGTGATCTTCGGCAGGTGAAAAGAACCTGCCTAGCGCCGGGACAACAGCAAGTACCTCGAATGCGTTGGGCGAGATGAATTGTTCCATCACTTCCTCGTACGGTGAGTCGTCGGAGGTGGAGTCTCTCGCTTCGACGCGATTCGCCGAACCGAAAAGGGCGAGGCGGGCAGAATCGCCAGCGGCGGCGCCAAGTTGCTCGAAGGCGGAATAGCTGAAGAGTTCACGATCTGCGGAATTGCCCGTGTCCTCCAGCCCCTCGCCGGAACTTTCCAGCGTAACCAGACGATCCGCCTGCGGCACTGGGAGGGGCCGCAGCAGGGCGGCATCCACAATAGAGTAAATCGCCGTATTGGCTCCGATGGCAAGCCCGAGAGATGCGATCGTCGTGATTGCGAAAATGCGGTTTCGAAGCAGCCCGCGAGCGGCGTAACGCATGTCCTGCAAGCTGCCCGCAACGACGGCGGAAAGTTTCAACTCCCGGCAATTTTCGCGAATGGCTGTTTGGTTTCCGAAGGCAAGGGCTGCCTGGCGGCGGGCTTCTGTCTCTTGCATTCCCCGCGCTTGAAGCGCGGCGGCGCGACGCGCGATGTGATCGCGGGTCTCTTCCGCCAGGTCCTCATCGAGCCGGCGCGGGTTCCACGCGTTCTTCAGTCTTGATAGCCAGGACACGACGATTGCGCTCCTTTCATCTTGTAGTTCTTATGCGTGACGAAGTATTCGCGCCACGCCGCCGGAAAAGGCATTCCAGCGCTCGTGTTCTGCTGCGAGCTGCTTCAATCCAGTACGGCTGATGCGATAGATCCGCGCACGACGTTTGTTCTCGGTGACCATCCACTCCGCGGTAATCCAGCCGGCCTCTTCCATGCGGTGGAGTGCGGGATAAAGCGAACCCTCCTCGACGCGCAGAGCCTCTTCTGAAACCTCCTGGATTGCGTTTGCGATTCCGTACCCGTGCGTCGGACCACGACGGCTGAGGATAGTGAGGACGAGAAGGTCCAGGGCGAACTGTGCGGAATTGGCGCCGGGCATATACTCAGAAGGCTAGGGTAGCAATCTAATGAAACCTCAAGCGCGTCGAATTGTCAAGAGGGCGGCGCTAAATGCAATCGGCGTTGCCAAAGCTTATAAGCGAGCGTGAGCGGCGGACGCGCCGGCGCGGCGCTGGCGCAGAGTGAAAACCGAGGGGAATGAAGTTGTCGAACGAGAGGGCGTGTGGGAATCGGTGAAAGGCCGGCGCGCTGGGAGTGTAGGCGCGCCGGCCCTGTTGCTTTTACTGCACCAGCAGGATGGGGGCCTGCCAGAAAGCGGCCTTCTGACTGGCGGGATCGAGCACCGTCACCTGGCAGTTGTATTTGCCGGGCGGCAATTGCTGCAGCGAAAGGTCAAACTTCAGCGGAACGGTCTTGAGACTGTTGTTCACGCTTTCAGTGACGGGCAGAGGGGTAGTTTCGAAGGCCTTGTTCTGCCCACGATAGAACGTTACAAAGGCGACCAGCGGCTCGAAGTTGGCTGCGGTGCGCTCGTAGGCTTGCAAATAGACGTACAGGTCGCGGCTCTTGCTGAAGACGCGCGTCACGCTGGGGACGAGCTTCATGCCTTCCTGTACGAGCGGATTGACAAGCTGATCCTTGTCCTTGCCCGCGGTGTAGAGCGCCTGGTGCATATCGGTGCGCTGGCTGCTGAGCACCACCGAACTGATGGGGATGCGCTTGTCTTCCTTGAGCAGGTTCGGGACGACGAACTTGTGCATGTAGGTGCCCATACGGCCGGTTTCGTCGTCGCGCGCCAGAATTTTGATCTGGTAGGAACCGGGGAGCAGCGTGTAGCCGGCGTCATATTGAATAGGTCGCTTGGCCAGTTCGGCGGCGGTCTCATTAGAGAGCGACATGTCGATGTGGTCGCGAATGTTTTGGATGGTGCTGCCGTAGTCGTCCTTGATTTCGCCAATGAATTCGATGATGGTGTGCTCGGCTCCGCGGCGGCGGGCAAGCGCGAGCTCGCTGCCGGGAATTTTGATCATGAGCGGCACGTAGTATTCGGCGCGATTGAGCTGGAAGTAATTGATCTCCATCGAAATGGTTAGGTCCGTGATGGGATCCTGCAGCATCAGCGCGTCTTCAAGCTGCCGTTCCTTATCGGCGGTGGTGAATTTGCCGAAGACCTTGTCGGCGTAGTAGCCGTGGCGGTAGTCCAGCTTGCCCTGAATCTCTTTGAGCGCGACTTCGACCTTGCGGAATTTGCCGTCGGGAGTGGTGTTGGTGGTGTAGTAGCCGATGACGTAATAACTGCCGAGACCCTTCTGCGCCTCCTGAATGCCTTTGCCGAGATCGTTGAAATCGAGCAGCGCTTTGCCGCCGGTATCGGCGGAGATGGCGTAGAGAGTATCTTGCGACCGGGAGAAGTTGCTGGCCGAGGCGAGCGCGGCTTGGCCGGAATACATGGCCGCTCCGCCAGGAGAGCCATGGGCTGCGTCGCCCATCGGCGGCATCGCAACCAGCCCACGTGCGTCGATGCTCCAGATGCTGACGTTGGCGCGAATGGCGGCGTTGGTCATGGCCTTTAACTGCGCCTGATTGTCGACGCCGTTGAGGCGAATGCCGCTCGCGAAATAAACAAGCGCCTTCTTCTCGTTGAGATTTTTCAGCATGCCAACCGCGGTTTGAATGGCGGCAAGCTGGCGGTCGGTATTGAAGATGTTGAATTCGCCATCGTCCTGACCGAAGGCGGCGCCGGTATCGGCGGAACTGGCGTCGGCGGCGTCTTCATCGAAGCCCTGACCTTCGCCGGCGATGATCGTTCCGATGACGGTGAGGAGCTTTTCGCGATCGTCGGTGAAGTCCTGTTTCACCTTCACGGCGCCGCCGGTGTATTCCATGATGGCGACGAGATCGGGACCGGCCATCTGGCTTTTGACGAACTTCTGCGCAGCGTCCAAAGCACGCAGTTGATCGGACTGGGGCATGGCGCTCATGTCGAAATAGATTGCCATGAGGCGGCGGTCTTTGTAGCGGAGGTCGCCGGGAGTTTCGGGTTGGATCTGGTTTGCGGTTACCCCGGCCACTTCGCTGTCGTGACGCAGCAGCGGCGTCGTGGGCGCCGCGGCGGGAGTATCGGGCAGATTCTGGTATTGGCAGAAGGCGATCTTCTGAGGCTTGCCGTCTTCGGTGACCGTGAAGTCTTCAGCCTTCAGACCTTCGATGCTCTTGCCATCTTTGTCTTTGGCGGTGACGTCTTCGATGACCAGGTGCGAAGCGACGGAGAACGTAGTGTCGCCGGCTTCGGCCGGAGTTTGAGCGGCGGGCTGCGCAGCCTGCTTCGATTGCTGAGCTTTGGGCTGCTGTTGCGCAAGGGCGGCCGCCAGCGCAAACGCCATGATTCCGGTAACAATCTTCTGCATGGTTAGAACCTCAATCTCAATGTCACTTTGAAGGTGCGCATATTGTTAGGGCCGATGGGGAAGCCGAACTGCGAGTTGCCGAAGGCGACGTTATAGGAGCTGTAGACCACGTGATTGAGCGCGTTGGTGGAGTCGAAGCGGAGGTCGGCGTTATAGCGATCGGTAATGCGGAACGTGCGCGCCATGGATGCGTTGAGCGAGAACTGGCTGGGGCCGGTGAGGGAATTGCGGCCGGCGTCGCCCCACTGGCCGGGCAGATTGGCGATGTATGCGAGCGGGTTCAACGCCATTCCCGGAGGCGCCGCGTAAACATCGACGCCGGTGTACTCAGGACGGGCAGTGCCGAGACCGGCGAGACCGACCGGCCGGCACTGGGCGCAGGAGGGCGAGAGCGGCAGCCCCGATCCCACGTTGATGATGGTGAGGAAGGTCCAATCTTTGGCGATGACGCCGCGCCAGCCGCCAAGCAGAGTTCCACCGGCGATGCCGATGCCGGTAGTGTATTGCAGTTGGGCGCTGAGCAGGTGGCGCTGGTCGAAGGAGGACAGCCCACGTTCTGCCGAGAGATCCAGCCAGTTCTGTGCGATCAGGCCGCCGATGCCGCCGCCAAGGCCGGCATCGTCAATCGATTTGGAATAGGTATAGGTGCCGGAAGCGGTGAAGCCGCTGCGCAGGCGGCGGCGGATCTGAACCTGTCCGGACTGGCGGGTGGAGTTGCCGTTCGATGTTTCGACGAGATAACCCGAAGGGCATGTGGGGCAGGGAGAGGTGGATCCAGCCGGGTAAGTATTGGGGTAGAAGGCCTGCTGCGCGCGAGTGCCCTTCACGCCGAGATAGGTAGCGGTGACGATCAGCGCAGCCGGCATGTCGCGCTGCAGCACGACGTTCCAGGTTTGAACGTAACCAATCTTGAAATACGGATCGACGGCGAAGTTATCGCTGGCGATGTTGGGTGGCGCGTAGAAGGCATTGGCCAGCGTGAGCGGTTCGCCCGGCGCGTTAATGACGTTTAAGCTGCGCGAGAGCGGGGCCTGCTGCTCCATGCTTCCAACAATCGCGCCGTAGTTGTTGGTGTTGTACGCGACCTGATAACCGGCGCGGACGATGAAGGAAGATGCGGGAAACGGGCGCCACGCGATGCCGACACTGGGCGAAAACTCATGCTTGTCGGGATTTACGAGCGACCTTGGATAGTGGTAGCCGGAGAGCGGTCCGACGGGATCAGTTGCCACGACCGGCATTTCATTGGCGTAGCCGGGCGCGATGTCCAGATTTACGAGGCGGTTGTACTTTTCGATGAAGGGCGAGTTGTAATCCCACCGGATGCCATATTTGACGGTGAGGCCGGGGCTGACGCGCCAATCGTCTTGCGCGTAAAGGTCGGCGTTCCATCCGCGGAGGTACTTGTCCGCATTACCGTAGGCGATGTTGGCGATATCGGGGACGCCGAGCAGAAAGTCGGCGAAATCGGATCCGGAACCGGGGATTACGACGCCGTTGTTCAGGCCTTCAGTTGCGTCGCCGTTAAAGCTGAAGCCGCCGCGCGGATTCGATTGGCTAAGATTATTGGAAATCTGCCGGTTTAGATCGCCGCCAAATTGGAAGTTGTGCGGCGAGTGCGACCAGTTTAGCGAACTGCTGACGCCCGTTTGCTGGCGGTGTATGGCCGAATAGTTGGTGTCATTCAGGCCGTTGATCCCCTGCGTAAAGCCGAGACCGGGAGGACCCCAGTAGAGCGGGTCCTGCAGGTTGCCCGTGATGCCCGCGTCGCCGGACACATTGGTGCGGTTGGCAAAGTACGGCGTGGTAACGATAGATTGGCGACTGAAGCGTCCCGTGAAATTCAGGAACATACGAGTGCCGATGCGGCGGCTCAAGTTGGCCTGGCTCTGCATTCCGAATGTGTTGGCGCCGTCAGTGAAATTGAAGATGCTGGGCGTCTGGGCGTCCTGCTTGGTAAACGCAAAAGTTCCGTTCGCCTGCCAGCGCGGAGTAAGAGTTTTTTGTACACGAACCTGCATACTGTGCGAGGCGTTAACTGTGGCGAGGGGAACTTGATAGTTATAGATGGCGCCGGTGAAATTAGGCTGAGGGTAATAGCCCAGCAGTGCGGAAGCCTGCGGGCTGATGCGATTCTGCGGAATGATGTTGCCGGGGAAGGGGAGACCCGTAATGGGATCGTAAACAGTGGTGGAGAGCGCGGAAAGATCCCCCGCGCGTTCGGCTTCGGTGGGCATCAAGCCGGTCGCAATGTAGGGATTGTTGTGGCTATGCGCGTAGGTGTAGCCAAGAAAGAAGTACGGCGCCGACTTGAAGGTGATGTGGGGGATCTTGATGGGGCCGCCGACGTTGAACGAGCCGGTCATCTGTTCATAGGGCTGCTTGGGAGAGAATTGGCCGCTGAGGGAGTAAGGCGCGGCATCGAGATAGGAGCTGTCGAGCGTGCCCGCGATGCTGCCGTTATAGAGCGACCGGCCATTGCGCCGGGCGTTGCCGAACGCAGGGCTCTGCGCGAACGGCGAGGACGCGCCGTTATTGACGCTGCCATTGACCAGCAGGCCGTCGGAAGCAGCCTTGCTGGCATCTTCAGAAGCGGTAGCGGCTTCGGCTGGGGCGCTGGCGGTGGCTCCGGCGGCTGCATTCACCTGCGCGCGCTGGAAACCGGTTTGCGCGGCGGTGGGTGGGCCGGCGGCGCCTTTTTTGCCCTTGGCCTTCGCGGCAGGAGCCGAGCGCGGCACAGCGTTAGCGGCAACGATCGAAGGAGTGGGCTGAGGCGCGCCGTTTGTGGCCGCAGCCGCGGTAGTCGCCGTTGCCGGCTTCTGCTCGGAAGGCGGAGCGGGGGGCGCCAGAGCTTTGATCTGGTCGAACGATTGCATTTTCAGATCCCACTCCGGGCTGGGCGCCTCGTTAGAGACCGCGATTTCCCGTTTGATGGGCTCAAAGCCGAGCATGTCGACTTCAATGTTCCAGAGGCCATCGGAAAGATTGGGAAAGTCATAGACGCCCTGATCGTCAGTGACGGCGGTAAGTTTCTTGTCGCCCTGAGCGGCTGTAACGGTTGCGCCGGGGACAGCGAGGCCGCCGAACTTCACGACTCCACGGTGCTCAGCGGCGGCAAGGGGCGCTGCCAGAGCCAAGGTTAAAACAATAAAAGCGAGGATGCCGGGGCGGGGACGCCGCCTAATTATCTGTTGGTTTTTCAGCATGATCGACGACAATAATTTCCACTGGACCTTTTCCGGATTCGAGCTTCAGGCCCAATTGCTCTTGTAATGCAGTGAAGATAGAGGGGCCGGCTGATTCATTGCCATCCGGCGCCTTTGCCGCGACCTCTTGCGGCGACCAACTCAGTGCGAAATCGAAACGTCCGGGGATGCCGGTTGCGTCTAGCACGGGCCGTTCCATCGTGCGTGACAGAAAAGCGGCAAGCTGAGCCACGCTGACTCCCTCGGCGGTTAAGTGACCATTCTTGCTGTTCATGGAGGAGCCCTCGGCGGCGGCCGAGGCGGTCAACTTGACTCCCGACTTAGAGGCCGTTAAGTGGTAGACAGGCAGCGTCCTGGTTTCCTTGTGCGACTCAAGCTGAAAGCGCTCCCGCAGGAGAGCTTGGAGCATCATTTGCACGCGCTGCAGGCCCTCTTTGCCGCGCAACACCGGTTCTGACTCGGAGACCTTGGCATTGATATCGAAACCCAGCGAATCGAGCCAATTTGGCCCGCCTGTGACCTGGTAGGACTGTACGTCGAAAGCGCGCTGTAACAGGCGGTGGGTGGTCCAATTCCGCATACTCACCAGGCGGCCATCGGAGTTGCTTTGCGATCCCGAGGCGTTCGGGTCGCTGGGCTTAATGGAGGCGACTTCGAAAGCGGCTCCGGCGGACGCGTTCCCCACAGGCGCAGTTTGGCCGTAAAGGCTCGAAACCAAGAGCAAGATAAGATTCACCTGTGTGCCTGGCCGGGTCATGATGGGATCGTCAGAGTATATGACGACGGTTGGGTGAAGTTTGACACGAGAATCCGTCGATTTTTCTTAATTTTCTGTGGGTGTCTTTTGGGCACGGTCGACTACTACCGTATCTATACTCATTTTTCGGGCCTCCAGCTTGAGACCAAGCTGGTCCTGGATGGCGCGCAGCACCATGTAGCCATCGTCTTCACGCTCTCCCGGCGCGGGAGCGTAGTTGGTGGCATCCAGGCGTATGTCGAAGGTCCCGGAAATCCCCGTGAAATCGATGACCGGCTTCTTGAGGGGCTCGGAAAGCAGGGTGGCAAACTCATGCATGGTCATTCGGCTTAGGGTAACCATCGGTTTGCCGTTGCCGGAACCGTTAAACTCGCTTTCGCCCTGGGACTCCGAAGGTTTTAGTTTGGAACCGTCTTTCCCCACCAGGAGCGCCATGCCGGAGATTTCCCTCTTTTCGTGGTGCACGGCAACGTCGAAGCGGGTGGAGAGCAGGTTCTGCATCATTAAGCGCATGGCATCGACGTCAGCGGGTCCGGCTGCCTTCGCGGTGATGTCGAAACGCGCCGTCTCCATCCAGGAGGGACCGGAAAACTGGTAAAACTCCACATTGTAGGCCCACATAACCGCTTGATCGAGTCCGACATTCCTCATGACGACATTTCCGGGCGAGGTGTGGATGCGATGTTGATGCCTGTCTCCTTCACCCTGGGAGGGATCCGCCGGACGAATCGAAGCGACGTCGAAGGCCGGTGCGGGCGCGGTCTGTGCAGAGGCGGTCACATCGCAAAATATGACAATGGCAGCCCAACAAGTGACGGCAGCTGTCCGCTTCATACGCTCTTTCTCCTCATAACGATTGGCGGGACGCAAATATGACGTTGATCCCGCTATTTTCTTAGCACTTCGGAGGAGAATACGCAGGCGGAGCGCGGAATGTTCGACGGTTTCAGGGGATAGGGCGCATCCGGGCGCGGGTGTAAGTGAATTGTCAGAAAGTTAGGGCTCAGAATGGGGGTACTATCAGACCGTCCAGCCAGGGCGCCCCGCAACGCTACGCCAGTTCGGCGCGTTAGTCGGCGGTGTGAACAGGGCGCGCGAACTGCCTCAGACGAGCGGTTTGCCGATTTCCCAGTGATGGCCGAAGGGGTCGTGGACGCGGCCGACGCGCCAGCCGTACGGTTGGTCAGTAACCGGCGAGATGGATTGTGCGCCGGCGGAGATGGCGCGGTCGAAGGCGGCGTCGGGATTGTCGACGGTCAGTACCATGCGGACGGTTCCGCCGCCGAGAGTTTCGGGGCTGAAGTTGGAGTGCTCGGGCGATTCGTCGGACACCCAAAACTCGCCGGTGCCGATAGAAAGGCGCGCGACGACCGCGCCGTCCGGGGCTTGAATCCGAAAGGTCTCCGTGGCCCCGAAAGCCGACTTGTAGAAATCTACGGCCTGCGCGCCGCGGCGGACAGAGAGCATGGGCGCAAGAGTGGTGGTGATTGCGTGTGCGGGCATACGATCCTCCCAGCAGGACAGGCTAACATCAAGCGGGCATGGCTGGCCGAAATGCGAAACTGAAGGCATGAGCAAGCGCGACAAACGCACTTACGGAACCGTGCCGCCGGCGGAAAATGAGACAGGTCCGGATTCGGCGGGACAATCGGGCGACACGCAAGGGCTCTCTGGCGTGGAGGAAGCAGGGCCGGAGAGCGTGCGCGAGCTGGTGGAAGAGGGCTCTTTCGGGGAGGCGGCGGCAATCGAGGGCGTAGAAAATGCGCCCGATGCCGATCAGGGCGAAGTAAGGACGCGACAGAGGCCGGAAGACGACGTGCCGCAAGAGTATCTCGACGAAGAGCAAGACGAGAGCGGGCTGTTTCGCGAGTAAAACCCAAGCGATTGACCACGCCGTGGATTGCCATGTGATCACGCGCGGCCATGGCCGCGGATCATGGCAGCGGAATAGGCACGCGGCGATCGGAGCCGGTTGAGATCCAGCGGCGATCGCGAGCGCCGTGGCTTTCCATTGACGTGAGAATAAGTTCGGCTTCGAGGCCCTCCTCGCGCAGGTAGGCAGAGATGCGGGCACGCGTTTCGACGGCGTCGCATTCAGGGTCGAGCACCACCAGGACGGAAGGTCCGCTGCCGCTGAGGGCTGCGCCGAGAACGCCTTTTTCAGAGTACATGGCGCGCAAGGGCGCGAGCAATGGGCAGAGAGGTCCGCGGTAGGGCTCGTGAATGCGATCGTGAAGTGCAAGGCGGATCCAGTCGGCCCGGCCTTCCAGAAACGCGGCGGTAAGTAGCATCGAGCATTGCAGATTGCTGACGGCGTCGGCGCGCGAATAGGAAGGCGGCAAAACGGAGCGCGCGTG
>DATAUH010000241.1:0-8298 GCA_036268375.1 Bryobacteraceae bacterium
AGTCCCGCGCCCGCCAGTAGTAGCGTGCACAGGGCGACTTGAAACACCACCAGCGCACTTCGCGGTCCGTTACTGCGTGAGGCCCGCGCCCCGCGCAGAATGCTGTCAAGGGGCAAACGGGACGACGACAGCGCCGGCGCCAAGCCGAAGATCGTCGCGGTCAGAATTGTCGCCGCGATGGCGAATAGCAACACGCGCAGGTCCGGCCGCAAGTCGAGCGAGAACGCCAGTTGCGTTGTCATGCGATCCCGCATCGGCGGAAGCGCATGCGCTAGCAGCGGCAGAGCAGCCTCAGCAATTGCCCATCCGCCAAGCGACCCCATCGCCGCCAGCAGCGCGCTTTCGAGTAGCATCTGGCGCATTAAACGGCCTCGCGATGCACCCATCGCGAGGCGCAAAGCCATCTCCTCCCGCCGTGCCGCATTGCGCGCCAGCAGTAATCCTGCAACGTTCGAACACATCAGTAGCAACAACAGCGCCGCGCCCGCCGCCAACGACTTGACAGCCGGGCCGAACTTGTCGCGCAGCATCGACACGCCATGCTCCAGGCTTTCTATCTGTAATCCGCGCGAAAGCTCTTCCGCAATCGAATCAGGCGACGCGTGCACGTTTCGCATCACCACCTCTGTCGCCGCATGCCAAATCGCCGTGCATTCCGCTCGCGCCTGATCGATGGTCACGCCCGGTTTCAACCGCGCCGCCAACTCCAGCGCCATTTGATCGGCGCGGAGCGGGGTCCTAAACTGCAAGAGTGGCAATACACGCAGCGGCGTTCGAATATCGGGCGTATTATCTGCGGAGATTCCGTTGAACTCACGAGGCATCACGCCCACTATCGTGAATTTGCGTCCGCGCAGCGAAAAAATGCGGCCGATTGCGTGCGTGTCGCCTTCAAAACGGCGCTGCCAGAAGCCGTAACTCAGCACCGCAGGCGGCGTTCCTGGAGCATCTGCGGCATCGCTTGCGGAAAGCGCCCGTCCATAGAGCGCAGAGACGCCCAGCGCATCGAAAAACTCCGGCGTAACCAGGTGTACCCGCACCTGCTCGGCGGGTTTCGGATCGTCCATCGCAATCGCCAACTCCCCGTCTCCGAAAACCGTTGACAGAGTCTTCGCGCGCTGCAGTCCTCGATACACCTCCTGGTCGAAACTGCTGGTGACGCCGAGGCGCGGAATCACCTGCACCAGCCGGATCAGTTTCTGCGGTTCGCGCACCGCCAGCGGCCGTAGCAGCAGAGCATCGAGCGCGCTAAAGATCGCCGTATTTGCGCCGATTCCCAGCGCCAGCAGGCCTGTGACAGTCAGTGTGAAGCCCGGACTTTTCCGCAGCATGCGAACTGCGTAACGCAAGTCGCCCATGCGGTCATTATATTGAGCCGCCATGCAGTATCATGAACGCGAATGAAGCAGCCCCGCGTTTTTGCAACCGGCCGCCGCGACTTTTTATGTTCCATCGCCGCGCTTCCGTTGGCCGGCATCGCCGCGCACGCGCAAACGTCCGCGCCAGTCAAAGGCGCGAGGCCCGCCTCCGCACGGATCACGCTCAACGTCCGCGATTTCGGCGCAAAAGGCGACAGCGCCACCAAAGACACCACCGCCATTCAGCAGGCCATCGATCGTTGCTCGGTATTCGGCGGCGGCGAAGTCCTCGTGCCTGCCGGTAATTACCTCACTGGCGCCATTGCCCTGCGCTCGAATATGCTTCTGCGCCTCGATAAGGACGCGACGCTCACGGGAACGCCCGATTTCGACGATTACCCAGTCACGCAGGTCCGCTGGGAAGGCAAATGGATCCAGGGCCGCGTCGGTCTAATTTATGCCGTCGACGCAAATCACATTGGCGTTGTCGGCCCTGGCAAAATCGTCGGTGAGCCCAAGCTCGGCGGCCGCCCCACGTGTGACAAGCCCCTGCGCCATCCCGCCCTAATCGAGCCCATCAACTGCACCGACGTGCGCTTCGAAGACTTTTCCACCAGCTACCATCTGATGTGGTCGCTGCACGCAACCAACTGCGATAACGTGTCGATCAAGAACCTCACCATACGCAGCTCCGGCGGCAACGGTGACGGCATCGATATCGATTCCTGTAAACATGTGCGCATCGACGGCTGCGACATCTCGACGGGCGACGATTGCATCTCCCTCAAATCCGGTCGCGGCATGGAGGCCTACACGCTCCTACGCACTACGGAGGACGTTGTGATTTCCAACTGCACCATGGCGGACTCAATCTTCGCCTGCATCGGCATCGGCAGCGAAACCTCGGGCGGCATTCGCAACGTCCGCATTGAACACTGCAAATTCACCCGCGCCCGCACATTCGCGCTCTACATTAAAAGCCGCCCCGGCCGCGGCGCGTTCATTGAGGACATCATCGCGAACGACCTGGACGTTTCCGGCACGGACGGCGGCTTTCTGCGTTTCAACATTCTCAACAGCGGCATTCAAGACCAGAACCCCGTGATGGGCGACGAAGGCATCCCGACCGTGCGCAATTTCCAATTCACCAATGTGCGCGTGAAAGATTGCCCGGTGCTGGTGGATGGGACTGCCGTTCATCCCGATAAGCCGCTCAACGGTTTCACGTTGTCGAACGTGACTGGCACGTGCGCCAAGGGAATTTCGCTTGCGAACGTCAAGCGCGCAGATATCCGAGAGGTGAAAGTTACCGGCTTGAGCGGGCCCCTGCTGTCGATCCATAACGTGACCGGCAAAGGCTTGAACGGCGCGGCGACTATCGATGGACCGAAGCTGCCGGATGCGGTCGCGATGCCCCAGGATCCCTGTAGGAATCGCGAAAACGGCCGATAACACTTGCCGAGACCGATGCTGCGCTGCTATCTGCCATTGTTAGTTCTGCTCGCCGCTTCTCTTGCGCAGGACAATCGCCACGCGCAGCCGCCGATCCAATTTGTGGGCCGCAAGGTGACGGTCATCGACCCGGGAATGGAAGACGACGGATTTTTTCCGAAGGGCCCGCATCCGTCTGTCTGAACGCTCCGCCGGAACGCGAGTGCTTCACCATGCCGGAAGGGATTGGCGCCGATCCCCGCACAGAAATTGTTGCGTTGTCGAATCGCGACTCGGCTTATTGTTCTCGGCGCACAGCGGCGGAGTAAGTGGCTTTGCGATCCACTTCGCGCTCCTCCGGCCGGACGTAGACAGAAAGTTGACCGATCTTTTCTCGGAACCCATTGAGCTTTCAAATCAAAGTCAACATGCATTCTGGAAAGATCCTGCCGTCTCGCCACACCCCATCTTCGTAACTGCAGATTTTGTTTGGGGACCCAATGAGGCTCACTATTCGCCACACCGCTACACCATTTCTGCGTACACACTCCAGGATTCGGATTCACTCGACACCGACGAATACTTCTTGGATGACCGCTATATGACCGTCCGCGAATACGACTCGATTGAGACCCCCGATTTATTGGTCTTCGAGCGCCAGGAGATCCTGGGCCGCCTTCGCAGGCGTGCGGCATACGAGCGTGCCCAAAAATCAGGTCACCCTAAGTAACTTCGTCGCCAACAAGGCTTCTGGTTGAAATCGGCTATGCGCGTTTCAGATTTCCCGCGCGCAGTTTCTCATCGGCTGTCGGCGTGATCCTTCTCAAATCGCCGTTTGCTCTCGGCCGCTTTGCGAATGTCCTCCACATGCGCCAGGTCACGGGGCCGCCCTGAGGCGAGTTTCGAGGTGATGAGATCTTCCGGCGATATGAAATTCGCCTTCAACCCACTTATCGGATCTATCACAACTTCAATGCGGGTCTTCCATGTCGCGTCAAAATCGGCCCCGGGAATGGACGGCAGAATATCAAAACCCTGCGGCTCGCGTCCAAACCGAAAGAAAATGTTCGGGTCGACGAAATCTTCTGGGCCGACGCCTGTGAGCGGTGCGCCAAACTCAGCTAGCGCGGCATAAACCGCCTGCGCGGTGTCCGGGTCGGCTTTGATGAAAAAGTCAATGCCCTTCGTAAAGCGTGGCTGTGAGTGGTAGATCACCGCAAATCCACCCACTACCAGTTATTTAACGCCACGGGATGGAAGGCGGACAAAAGATCTTTGTGGTCTTGGTACGTCCGGCTCGATCTTCCAACCTTTCAGTTTGTAAGCGGTCTCGATCATTTAATCAACCGCGTCCAGTCGTTCGTGTGCGGGCCGGCTCCGCTTTCATCTCATCGAAGTTGGTGTACTTGCGGATCGTTTTGTCCATGTCGAATTTCGATCATATGCGGTGGAAGCCTTGCCGCGCACGGCCGCTTCCCCACCCCGCTACAATAGTCTTAAGTGCATTCCAAGACGTTTTACATCGAGACATTCGGCTGCCAGATGAATGCCCACGATTCCGAAAAGGTCATCGGCACGTTGCTGGCGCAGGGCTATTCGCAGGTCGAAGAGCCGGCCGATGCGAAGCTCGTTCTCTACAACACCTGCAGCATCCGCGACAAAGCCGAACAAAAAGTCTTCAACCGCCTGCAGAACTTCAAGCGCGAGGCCGGCAAGGGCAAAATCTTCGGCGTCCTCGGCTGCGTGGCCCAGCAGGAAGGCGAAAAGATCTTCGAGCGCGCTCCGCACGTCAGCCTCGTTTGCGGTTCCGCCAGCTACACCCGCTTCGCCGAAATGCTGGTGCAAATCGAAGCCGGCGCGCGCCGCGTCACCGGCCTCAGCCTCGATACCGAAGAGACCTTTGACACGCCGTTCACCCGCCGCGATAACCCGCACCGCGCCTACATCACCATCATCGAAGGCTGCGACAAATCGTGCGCATATTGCGTCGTCCCCTTCACCCGCGGCCCCGAGCGTAGCCGCACCAGCGACAGCGTGATGAACGAAGCGCGCCGCCTGGCCGCTGATGGCTACACCGAAATTCAACTGCTCGGGCAAAACGTCAACAGCTATCGCGATCCTTCCCCCACCGGTTGGGATTTCGCCACTCTGCTGGCCCGCGTCGGCGAAATTCCCGGTATTCGTCGCGTGCGCTATACCACTTCCCATCCCCGCGATTTCGTCAAAGACATCGTCGACGCCATGGACGCCAATCCCGTCCTCTGCGACCACGTCCACCTGCCCGTACAATCCGGCAGCTCGCGCGTGCTGGCTTCCATGGACCGCCTTTACACTCGTGACGAATACATGCGCCGCATCGAATGGCTGAAGTCCGGTCGCCGCAAATATGCGCTCACCACCGACATAATTATCGGCTTCCCGGGCGAAACCGAGCGCGATTTCGAGGATACTCTTCAACTGCTCGACGAGGTTCGCTACGACTCCCTGTTCAGCTTCAAGTACTCGCCGCGTCCCAACACCGCGGCCGTTTCCATGCCGGACGCCATCCCCGAAGACGAAAAGCAGCGTCGCCTCCTGATCCTGCAGGAAAAGCAGCGCGCCATCCAGATCCAGCGCAACGCGGAGCTGATCGGGGGCGTCGAGGAAGTTATGGTCGAAGGCCGTAACCACGCGCTCGGGCAGTGGATTGGCCGCACCACTTCGAACCGCACGCTAAATTTCACGCATACCTCTGCAAATGACCCCAAAGTGGGCCAGTACCTTCATGTACGCGTCACCAGATCGGGGCCAAACTCGCTGGTGGGTGAAAGCGTGGTGTAATTGAGTCTGGAGGTCGCGATGGAAGTAGAAATGAAGATCCGAGGTTTGATGATGGACCCGGTGACGAACATGCCCATCGTGATTCTCAAGGACGTGAGCGGGGCCTCCGTGCTGCCTATCTGGGTTGGCGTCTACGAAGCGAATGCAATTGCGCTTGAAATCGAAAAGGTGTCGACGCCCCGTCCTATGACTCACGATCTCATGAAAACCCTGCTCCTCGGTCTCAACACCGGCCTGCGCAAGGTTGTGGTGAGCGAATTGAAAGACGATACCTTCTACGCAGTGATCTGGCTTGACCGCGATGGCGAATTGATCACCGTCGATTCGCGCCCCAGCGATGCGCTCGCGCTCGCTCTTCGCCTCGATTGCCCCATCTACGTGGAAGAAACAGTGTTGAAGCATTCCAAAGTGGCTGCGTCGATGTCCGACAAAGCCAACGACGCCGAGTACCGCCGCTACCTGGAAGGATTGAACGACGAGGATCTCGGCCGCTACAAGATGTAGCGCGCTCCGCTCTCGATTACACTGCTGAAGTGCGGAGGAGCGGGCCGTTTGCCTGCATTCGTCTGTTTTTGGCGCCTCTGCTCTGATATCGCGCACCCGCATGCGAAAAATCTTCTACTGGAAACTCAAACGCCGCGAGCTTCGACTGGGCGATCGTACGGTCATCGTAGGCATTCTCAACGTCACGCCCGATTCCTTCTCGGACGCTGGCCGCTACTACGACCCTGAACGCGCCTACGCCCGCGCAATTCAAATGGAAGAGGAGGGCGCGGATGTCATCGACATCGGCGCGGAATCCACTCGCCCCGGCGCGCAGCCCATCATTGCCGCCGAAGAGCTCCGCCGTCTTTCGCCCGTCCTGAAGAAGCTGAAAGACAAGCTGACGATTCCTATCTCCGTCGATACCTACAAAGCCGACGTCGCCGAGCGCGCGATTGAACTCGGCGCCGAAATCATCAACGATCCCTCCGGCCTCACCTTCGAGCCCCAACTCGCACGCGTAATCGCCAATCACGACGCCGGGGCCATTCTCAACCACATGCGCGGCCGACCCGAAAGTTGGGCCAAACTCGGTCCTCTGCCGGACCCCATGGGCACGATCGGCCGCGATCTCGAGGCTACCGCCAGCCGCGCCCGCCACAGCGGCATCGATAAATCGCGCATAGTAATCGATCCGGGATTAGGTTTCGGCAAGCGCGGCGATCAAAACCTGGTGATCATCTCGCGACTGGGCGAACTCAGTGCGCTCGAACTACCTTTGATGACCGGCCCATCGCGCAAGCATTTCCTCGCTCACTCCGATAGCGAGCAAACCACCTTCGCCACCGCCGCTGCCGTCACCGCCTCCATCCTGGCGGGCGCGCACATTGTGCGCGTGCACGACGTAAAGGAAATGCGCGCGGCCGCGGATGTCGCCGACGAAATCCTCAAAGCCCGCCCGCAATAGCCAGTAGTAGGATGGCTCGATGATTACGTCACCTTATTGGCGCCGGTTAATCGTTCTTTTAGACTGAGGCTGCGGCTCCAGTTGTACCTCAACGATCAGGTACGATCTTCCAAACTGAGGCTACACAATATCGAGCCGAACCTTTCGGCGCATCGTCTTAAGTCCGTGGCTCATCTTCGTCCTGTTTGCCGTCGGGTGGGCGCCTATTTTTGTCGCGGATCTGCTTTTTTCAGCAAGTGGCGACGCCAGCAAGAATGCCTCCTATGCACTCCCGGCATTCACGATGGCCTGGATGGGCATCGCCTTTTTTTTTGCTCGTTGGGGATGATAGGTCTAATTTTGATCCATCTCCTCCGGGTGATTCGGACGGTCGTTATCCGGCCGGTCTCTCGTAACGTTTGCGATGAGAGCACATGTCTGTTGCCCGCCGAATCGCGTGGCGGCTAAGCTCAGCGAAAAATTAAGCCTACGGCTGCAGAATCACTTTGATCAGGTTGCCTTCGCGCCGGTAGAGCTTATCGAACCACGCCGCTCCTTCCGACAGCGGCGCCACCGCACTGATCAGCGCATCCACGCGAATCACTCCGCGCGCCATCAAATCGATCGCCGCAGGATATTCGCCGCACGAAGCGCAAGAGCCCTGCAGCCGGATCTGCTGCGATACGACGGCCTGCAGCGGAATCTCTACCGTCGGATTCACGTTGCCCACCAGCGTCACCGCGCCGCCCTTGCGCACGCTGCCAATCGCCGAGCGCACTGCGTCGTTCGTGCCTACGCACTCTATGCAAATGTCGGCGCCGTACGCTTCCGCCTTCGTCGCGGTATCCGTCGCGCCCAGTTCGCGCGCCATCTGCAGGCGCTGTTCGATCGGATCCACCGCAATCACACGCGCGCACCCCGCTGCTTTCAGACACTGCACGGTCAACACGCCGATCATTCCGGCGCCAATCACCACGGCCGTGTCGCCCAGCCGCACCGGCGTCAGATTCACACCATGCATTGCCACCGAAACCGCTTCAATCAAAGCCGCCTGCTGATAGCTCAGCGCATCCGGCAGCTTATATACGATGCGCCGCGGCACCGCCACATACTCCGCAAAGGCTCCATGCCGCCGGTACGGCCCGGGCGAAACCCCCATCACCTGCCGGTTGTCGCACAGGTTCACTTCGCCGCGCGCACAGTAGGCGCACTGGCCGCAGTAGATCGTCGAATCGAATGTCACGCGGTCGCCGACGCTCA
>DATAUH010000242.1:0-7715 GCA_036268375.1 Bryobacteraceae bacterium
CGCCGAGCCCTCCCTGCCTCGATCCCCTTAACATTCTGGTTGAAAACCACCATCCCGGTGCTTAAGAACCAAACGAACCCTCTTCGAAACCCCGATTTTCAATGGTTTAGAGGCTCTTTCGGAATGGCGAGACACATGCAATAAGTGAGGCGTCGATAAATGAAGTACTGAGGACGCCACGTATGACCAGAAATGCCAAATCTCTTCTTCGATCCAGCGTAGCCGCTCTACTGCTCACAGGAGCCGTGATGGCGCAGGAGCCGCCGACAACACCCCAAACAGCCCCGCCCGCGAATGGTGGTTGGCGCCGGGTGGGAGATGCGCCACCGGCCGATCCCAATGCTCCGCCCCCGACCCCGCAGCAGCAGGTGGATCCCACGCAGCCTGTCGATCGCAGCGATGGTTACGGCCAGCCGGTGCAGAGCGCCCCGAACAGCCAGGGCGCCATACCGTCGCAGGCTATGCCGCCGCAAACGATCGCTCCGCAGAACCAAAACCGTCCGGCTTACGGCGTGCCCGCGAGCATTCCGATTCACCAAGGGACTTTCTTTACCGTCCGCACCAATCAGTACCTGGCATCGGACAAAAATAAGCCGGGCGACGTCTTTACCGCGACCCTCGCGCAGCCCATCATTGCCAACGGCGTGGTGGTTGCGCAGCGCGGACAGACGGTCGCGGGTACCGTGGCCGATATTGGCAAAGACAAAAATGGCAAACACTATATTCGGCTGAATCTGAACAGCATCACCGCTGCCGATGGATCGCAGGTTCCGGTGCAGACCCAGCTCACTTCGATGCAGGGACGCACGACGCCCGGCGGTATTGAAGCTGGAACGGTGGTAGCAACTACGGCAGTAGGCGCCGCTATCGGTGGCGCTGCCGCTTGGGGAACTGGCGCGGCGATTGGCGCTGGCGCTGGCGCGTTAGCTGGTCTGGCCGCAGTGGTCGCAACACATAACCACCCAGCGGTCATCTATCCGGAAACGGCGATGACCTTCCAGATCACTGCTCCCGTGACCGTTTCAACCATCGAATCGCCGCAAGCTTTCCGCTTTGCCGGTCAACAGGATTATCAACCGCAGCCCACCATGCTGCGTGGACAACCCGGTTCTTATCCCGGCGCGTCATATATGGCTCCGGGGTACGCTTATCCGCCGGCTTACTACTACGGCCCCGGTTATTACTATCCTGGCTACTATCCTTATGCTTACGGCCCGGGTTTTGGCGTCGTAATTGGACGTGGCCGGGGCGGGCGCCGCTGGTAACTCCCAGCGTCGTCTCATTCATACAATAGTTCGGGCGCGGCAGGTTTCCGATTTCGGTTCCTGCCGCGCCCGAACTGCTTTCAGCCTCCCCGTTTTGGCTGTTACCCGGCGCGCGCAATGGGGTTACGGCGGCTTTCGCCCCGCCCAACACGCAACTTCTCCATCGGTACGATCATCAACTGCTTTCGGGCTACTTCAATAACCGCGAAAGCCCTGACCTTTTGGCAGGTATCGGTGAATCCGATTACCACACCTTCGAGCTCATTCTCAATCGGAGTGGCCGATTCCTCGTCCAGCCTGGGTAGGAATACGTCATCCGGGCCAAAGCGAACCCGATCCCCCAGTTCCGCCTCACCGCCTTCGGCTAAGGCATGTAAACTCGCGTCTTTGGGCTTCATTTCGGTGATCGTCACGACTTTCTGGTCCACTCCGCGTTCGGAACCTTCTGCTGCCCGGTTCCAGTCGCAGATTGCAAGTGTATCCAAAGAATAATCGGCAGGACCTACAAATTGGAGTAGTGTAACTGCCTTGGCCTTTAGATACGGGTACAGTACGTCTTTACCATGTCCCACTTTAGGACTAGCAAAGTTCTATAGAGGGTATGACCAAACGCCCATGCCTGCTCTACAAATAGCCGCCACCCGGCGGCTGCAGAATCGAGTTACTTAGAAACGTGTATCAGACTGGTCGCCGTTGAGCCCTGGTCGCTTTTCGATGGAGCGCGGCTCAACACGACTTCCCGGCGACCCGCAGCATACCTTTTAGATCGCCGCATGTTCATGCTGGGTTTGATCGCGAGCTGCTCTAGCCTTGACCGAACACGCGCTCTCCCAAGCGTCGGATGAATCTAAACGCACTGACGTGCCGCACCGCGCAGCGTTGGCTCAGTTAGAAAATTCTCTCCGTCTAACATTTCCCATCAGCGCCATAAATCCTGATATAGCCGCGACAGTCACGATGAGATTGCGTCCGGCGGCCCGACGGCAGTAGGTGAAAACGGCATTGATATCCAGTCAAGACCGCGGAACCTCCCCAAAGCCCGCGGCTTATTCGACCACGTTAAGTTAGCGGCTGGCAGGCAAATAAGCGTCCATTTCGCATGGCATCCGCCGCCAAGCCCGGATAACGCGTACCGGGACGCTACTTCTGGCGAGGCGCGGCGCCGTCAGGTAGCAATGTTGTATTCTGGGATCGTCTTTGGTATGCCGTCACGTCGCCTAGGCTTGTCGAATTACAACATCGTGTGGGATGCACGCCCGCTCGACCGCCGTGAGGCGGCGCGGCTCGTCATATCGCAATTTAAAGGCGACGTGGCCGCCATGCGCGATCTTCGCGCGGTGCTCTTAAGCCGATCGCTGGGAATTCCGAATTCACGTCTCACCGACGATGAAGTCCTGGATCAAGCCGCCAAGCTGTTCGCCAGCGGCGACCTGTCCTTAATCAGCGGCGAGGTAATGCCCGGTGGGGGCGCCGGTCAAAGGGACAGCGCGAGCACGGCTCCTCAGGCTCCAGCTGCATCGCCGGCCGTGCGGTCCAGTTCTCAGCAACCGGAGAACGCCACTCTTCCATCCAACACCAACGGAGCCCAACAGGCAGCCGCCTTAGCCGCGGCCGCCCAGTCTGGCGCGCCGTTCTGTGCGCATTGAACAGGCCAAACTTAGGCGGCGGTCGCCGTCATGCTCGGGTGAATAGCACAAGCTCTGCATTGGCCAAATCAAGCAGCAGTGGCGGCCAGGAGAATTCGGCCACGAGATCTGCCGGAACGCGGAACGGCCTGCGGCGTTGCCGTTCTTGCGGCCCGGCTAAGTCAATGGGGTCAGGCAAATGACTTTCCATAAGTCGCGCTCTCGCCACAGTCGGTGCGGAATGCGTACTGGATCGGCATTCCCAGGCACAAGCGCCGTCTAGATTATCGATGGTGTATGCTCGTCATTGGTATGCCGTCACGCCGCCTCGGCTTGTCCAGTTATAACATTGTGTGGGATGCGCGCCCGCTCGACCGCCGTGAGGCGGCGCGCCTGGTCATTTCTCAATTCAAGGGTGATGTAGCTGCAATGCGCGATCTTCGCGCCGTGCTGCTTAGCCGCTCAATCGGAATCCCGAACGCGCGCCTCACAGATGACGAGGTGCTCGATCAAGCCGCCAAACTCTTCGCCAGCGGCGAGTTGTTCTTGCTGAACGGAGAGGTGCTGGCCGGCGGTGGCGCCGGTCAACGAGACAACGCGAATTCAAATAAGAACTCCCCGGCGCCAACGCCGCCCGTACGCGCCAGTTCCCAGCAGCCCGAAAACGCAACTTTGCCGCCGAACGCAGACGGAACCAAACAGGCAGCTACCTTAGCAGCGGCTGCCCAGTCTGGTGTCCCCTTCTGTGCGCGTTGCACAAACCGAAATTGAGGCGGTCGCCGTCATGCCCAGGTGAATATGACAAGCTCCACGTTGGCCAAAATCAAGCAGCAACTGTGGCCCCGAGAATCCGGCCGCGACATCTGGATGATCGTCGACGGCGCGCGCGACCGCGCCATTTACGGCGTTCTGCTCGATTCCTATCTGGAGTATTCGTGTCTTTATCATGGTGAACTCTCTCCTGAACTCGAAGTCGCGGCGCCGTACCTGGTCCATCTGGACTACGACGATTCGTACAGCAACAAATTGATGGAGCGCGCCTGGGGCAATAGCTGGGGCGTCTTCCTGAAGTGCGATTCGCGCGTAGATGCGCTCCGCCGCCACCTGCGCACGCTGCTCACAGTTCGCGATGAAAAGGGCAGCAGTCTTCTGTTCCGCTACTATGACCCGCGCGTTCTGCGCGTTTATCTACCCACCTGCTGGCCCGAGGAACTGAAAACTGTTTATGGTCCGATTACGGCCTTCTGGACCGAAGATCGCACCGCCTCCATCCTCCAGGAGTTTCGCTTCCAACGCGGGCAACTCGTCCAAAACGAAATTCCGGTGGAATCGGGCGCCGTCTCGTCCTCAACCGAGACCATCCAATCTTCGCGCCCAAACTAACCTGCTGCGTACCGCCCGAACCGTCAGCTGTACAGTTTGCGAACCAGCAACGGAAGCGCTGACCGCGTCGCCGCGCCATATAATCACACCAAGAGCAATTGCATGAACAACCCGATTCCGCGTCGTGCTTTCTTGAAGTCCGCTTCCGCTATCGCCGCCGCAACAGCACTGTCTGGCGATGCGCTCGCCGCCGCGCCGGATTCGCGCATTCGTCTGGAGACTTTCGATTACGACGGTGTGCGCCTTCTCGATAGCCGGTGGAAGGATCAGGTTCAGCAAGCGCGCGATTATTACTTCAACTTGGCCGACGACGACATCTTGAAAGGCTTTCGAGCGGCTGCGGGCCTGCCTGCGCCTGGTACGACGCTCGGCGGCTGGTGCGAAAAGGACAGCTCCCCAATCTTCGGACAGTGGCTGAGCGGCATGGCGCGTCTTTCGCGCGCCACCGGCGACACGGCGTTGCACGACAAGGCCGTCCGTCTGTTGACCGGCTGGGGCAAGACGGTCAAACCCAACGGCGATTGCGGGATGCGGCACTATGCGTGGGAAAAGCTGGTCTGCGGTCTGGTCGATATGCGCGTCTACGGCCGTGAAGATTCGGCCGTGCCTCTACTGGAGCGCGTCACTGACTTTGCCATGCAGAACTTCAGCCGCGCCAATCGCCCCGCCAGCCGCGACCCGCATGGTTCCTTTTCCGGCAATCCCTCCGAATGGTACACGCTCGGCGAAAACCTTTACCGCGCCTACCAAGCCACCGGCAACGAAAAGTTCCGAACCTTCGCCGATGCGTGGCTCTATCCCGCCTACTGGAACCAGTTTGCCGACACCGCGGCACCTACCGACGCTTACGGCTTCCACGCCTACAGCCATGTGAATACCTTCAGCAGCGCCGCCATGCACTACGAAGTTACCGGCGACCCCACAACTCTGCGCATTCTCAAAAACGCCTACGACTATCTGCAGAACACGCAGTGCTACGCTACGGGCGGCTACGGTCCCGATGAACGGCTGCTTGCGCCCAACGGCAGCCTGGGCGCCGCGCTCGAAAACCGGCCCAATACTTTCGAAACCGTCTGCGGCTCCTGGGCGGGCTTCAAACTATCACGCTACCTGATGCGTTTCACCGGCGAGGCACGCTATGGCGATTGGATCGAGCGGCTGCTCTATAACGGCGTGGGCGCCGCACTTCCGCTTTCCGGCCGCGGCCGCAACTTCTATTATTCCGACTACCGTTCCGCCGGCGGCATGAAGGTGTATCGGTACGACAACTTCACCTGCTGCTCTGGCGCCTATATCCAAAGCTTGGCCGACTACCACAACCTGATTTACTACCGCGACGCTTCAAGTCTATACGTCAATCTCTACGTTCCTTCGGAAGTCACGTGGAAGCATGCTTCCGGCGAAGTGAAACTGCAGCAGCGCACGGGCTATCCCGTCTCGGAAACCAGCGCGCTGACCGTCGAGACGCCACAGCCCGTCGAATTCGCGCTCCGTTTCCGCGTGCCTGGTTGGTCGAAGGGCGCCACTTTTTCCGTCAACGGCGCCGACGCGTCTGTTCCTGCGACGCCCGGCGATTGGGCCACCATCAAGCGCGTCTGGAAATCAGGCGACCGCGTCGACGTCCGCATTCCGCTGCATTTCCGCTGGCAATCCGTCGATGCTCAACATTCCGATCGCGCCGCCATCGTGCGCGGAGCGGTCGTGATGCCTCTCGAGTTCCGCTACCTCGAACCTCTCTTTCACCCGCCCGATAACAACGACGACCTGAACAACATTCTTACTCCCGACACCGGGACAGGCATTGTGCATACACTGCCCAATGGCGCCGGCGCGTACCGCGTAAAGGGAACGGACGGACGTCCGCTGATGGCTCTCGTCCGCCCGTTCTATCAATACACAGAGGATTACCCGTACCTGATGTACATCGACAAGAAATCGTGGCCGGTTAAGTATTGGTAGACTGCGCGCGCCGCGCGGTCTCGCTGGCGCGCCACGCCGCAATCCACTTCGCTGCCGCGTCGATGTCATCTCTGCCGAGCGCGTGTCCGCCGTTATGCCAGTGCGTGGACACCGTTGCCCCTGCCTCGGTCAGCAATTCGCTCAGCCGTTCCGTTTCGCCGGGAGACACGATCGGATCGCGTCTTCCTGCCGCCAGCAGAATCTTTGACCCGCGCAGGTCAGGCGGTGTCACCGGTTTTACCGACACCATGGGCCGGAATAACACGCCTCCGGTGAGAACGTGAGGGTGAGTCAACATCAGGCTGGATGCGATATTCGCGCCATTCGAATATCCCACCGCCAGTATCCGGCCGGTCCGCAGATCGTATTTCTGCGCCGCATGGATGACGAACTCCGCCAGTTCGTCTGTGCGCAGCTTCAAATCCTCCAGGTCGAAGACACCCTCAGCCAGCCGGCGGAAGAAACGGGGCATTCCGTTTTCCAGCACCTTTCCGCGCGGGCTTAAAAGGGCCGCGTCAGGCGCCAGCGCCTGGCCCACCGGGATCAGATCCGATTCGTCCGCGCCCGTGCCGTGCAGTAAAAGCAGCGTCAATCCGTCGCCGTTTGGGGCGCCTGCGACGAAGCGATGATGAAATCCCAAATCGCTCATGGTTGTCACTTCACCGCCGCCTTGCGTAGCACCGAGATCTCCGGCAGCGAGGCCTCAATCTCCGCCCGGTGCGATTCAAACCACGACGGCAATTTCAGGCTCTTTCCTAGTTGGTCGATGGGTTCGTCGACGGCAAATCCGGGTTGATCCGTGGCAATTTCAAACAGCACTCCACCAGGCTCGCGGTAATAGATGGAGTGGAAGTACACGCGATCCATCACGGGCGACACGCTGTACCCCTGGCGGTTCAAAGCCTCCAACCACTCGCGTTGTTGTTCATCGGTCTCGGTCCGCCACGCGATGTGATGGACGGTTCCAACCGCCACTCGGCCGTGTTGGTTTTGGGGCGCGCTCACGATATCGATCGTCCTGCCCGCTCCCGTTCCGTTGGTCTCATAGCGGAGCCTGTTTCCTTCGCTCCCCACAAGTTGCAGGCCCATCGTATCGGTCAACAGGGCCACGGTCGGTTCGTGCGCCTTCTCCGAGAGCGTGCCGCCGTGAAACCCGCTTATCGCCGCGTCCCCGGGGACCTCGCTTGCGGTCCATGCATTCGCCGGATCAGTGTGCGCGGTCTCGATTAGCTCCAGCCGGAGTCCATCGGGGTCGGAAAAGGGCAGCACCCGTTCGCCAAAACGCTCCCCGGGCTGCTCCGCCGCAACTCCATTGGCCGCCAAACGCTCACGCCAGTAGCCCGCCGATCCTTTCGGTATCGCGAAGGCCGTCGCCGTAAGCTGACCATTGCCGTCGCGGCCCTGCCGTGCTCCCGGCCACGTGAAAAACGTCAAAATTGTTCCCGGCCGGCCCTCTGCATCCCCATAATATAGGTGGTAACTG